>CANFVB010000046.1 GCA_947450355.1 Bacteroidota bacterium | reverse complement strand
TCAATTATCAATTATCAATTATCAATTATCAATTATCAATTATCAATTATCAATTATCAATTATCAATTATCAATTATCAATTATCAATTATCAATTATCAATTGACTTCCAAATCCAATTTCATCACAAATGTACTGACCATTTTGACAATAGCCAACTAATTCGCTCTTAATAAATTGTAAAACTTTTTCCTTTGTTTTTTCTGGATATAAAATATGCACGTTAGCCCCCGCATCCAATGTAAAACATACGGGAATTTGAGTTTCATTTCTGAATTTCCAAAGGGCATTTATAATTTCCAAAGTGTTGGGTTTCATCAATATAAAATAGGGAATTGAAGTCATCATCATTGCGTGTAAAGTCAAGGCTTCGCTTTCTACAATTTTGATAAATTCGGTTAAATCGCCACTTTCAAAGATAGAAATTAACGCATCTAAATTTTCGTGTGCTTGTAGGAACCGCCTTCCGGCAAATGGGTGACCGTGCATTAAATCGTGTCCAATCGTGCTCGAAACTTGCTTTTCGCCTTTGTCAACCAGCAATATTGTATCTTGATAGTTCTTGAAATTATCGTGAATTGTGTTTGGAAATTCTACTCCAAACAAATCGGAACTTCCAGAAATGTTATTGTGATTTCCCCAAACAACAACACTTCCTTTGACACTTCTGCAAGCACTTCCTGAGCCTAATCGAGCCAAAAACGAAGCTTTTTTATAGAAATAATCATCCGTCATTTCTGTCCCGAAGTTTCGGGATAGCAATTTTTCTAAACTCATAAAATTCATTGCCAAAGCTGCCATTCCAGAAGCTGACGAAGCAATTCCTGAACTGTGTGGAAAAGTATTTTGAGTGTCGATTGTGAAATGATAGTCTTTCAAAAAAGGCAAATAAACTTCAATTCGTTCTAAAAATTTCTGAATTTTAGGCTTGAAATCTTCTTTTGGTTTTCCTTCAAATAGCAAATCAAAGGAGAAATTTCCGTCATTATTTTTTTTGGCGAAAGCCAATTTAGTTTCTGTTTTACAGGAATTTAATGTAAAACTCACGGAAGGATTTGCTGGAATTTGACTATTTTCGTCGTCTTTTTTCCCCCAATATTTCACTAATGCAATGTTGCTTGGTGCACTCCACGAAAAAGCTCCTTTTTCTATAGAATGTTCGTATTTTGAAGGTATAAAATCGTTTGCTGAAATCATAAATGGTACTAATTTTTACAAAGATACTTTTTTTGATTTATACGTTGAATTAATTTGACTATTCCACGCAAAGTTTCCTTAAATTTGTTATCTAAATTAAATAATTATGAACAAATATAAACTAATTTTAATTGTTGTTGCAACGTGTCTAGCGATTGGTTATTTTTCTGGAATGGCAACGAAATCAAGCGTTAACACTTGGTTTCCTAATTTAGTAAAACCAAGTTTTAATCCGCCGAGTTGGGTTTTTGCGCCAGTTTGGTCGATGCTTTACATTATGATGGGAATTGCTGCTGGATTGGTTTGGAACAGAATTGATACGAATAGAGAATTGGTGAAAAAAGCTTTGATTTTCTTTGCGATTCAGTTGGCTTTGAATGCTTTGTGGTCGATATTGTTTTTCGGATTGCACAACCCAATGTTGGCTTTAATAGAAATTGTACTCTTGTGGCTGATGATTTATGAAACCTATGTTCAATTTGGAAAAATCGATAAAATTGCGGGTTATTTATTTATTCCTTATCTACTTTGGGTGAGTTTTGCTTCTGTTTTGAACGCAAGTATTTGGTGGTTAAATCTAGGGTAGTATTCAGTTTTCAGTTTTTTAGTAATCAATTGAGTTCGTACCAAAATAATATTTAGGGTTTTAATTTTTTGAATTCAAGGTTTTTTGCAAATAAATAATCCATCATAGCCAATGAATTATTGTTTTGAGCAACAATTTTAGATTTTGGATCGGCATCACAAAATTGTAGAAATAGTTCTATTTCGTCTGGTTTTAAATTTAAACTTTTACTGTAATATTCTTGGTAATTTTTGTTTTTTGCTAATTCATAAAATTGAATTTCGGGTATTTTATTTTTAATTTCGGTTTTATCTTTTTTAAATAAATCGATTATCAATCTTCCAATTTTTATAAAATCAAGACCATTTGTAATGCTTCCATCATAAATAAATGGGTTTTTTATTTGTGATTGCATCTTGTCTAAAGCAATTTGGTTGGACGCATTTTTATCGGAGCCAATATGTTGCCATTTCATTTTTGTAATAATTACTTCTTTAAGTTCTTCAGGTTTTTTTATTAATGAAATGGTTTGAATAATATTATTAAGATACACGGGGAGAACTGAAATTCTTTTGTAGTCGTAAAGTTTTGATGCAAAAACTAGAATATCTTCCGATTTTGCAACAATGGAAAATTCTCCAGCACTATTTGAAAAGGCACTTTTTTCTGAATTTAAGTTGATTATTTCAATGTTTTCAATGGGGAGATTATTATATAGAATTTTGCCCTTGTAAACAGTTTCCGATTATGAGAAACTGATTTGTACAATTAAAAATTGAAAGAAAATTAAAAATTTGATTTGAGATAATTTCATTTTGTAAAAATATCTAAAGCAAAAAGTTAAACGGTTGATTTGACTACTAATTTCTTGTTAATCAAAGGATAAACTTCTCTTAATTTAAAGTACAAAAATGAATAATCCGGTAGCCCCGATGGAGCCGTTATCCTCGTAACGAAGTGGAGAGATAAAGGCGAAAGCGGGAATTGCAATTCCTGAAATGCGGGGACAATTCGCTCCTAATTAAAATTGAGGAAAATCTAAATTGAATTGGCGACAATGAATCCGCTTGTCCACGCATTTTGGAAATTATAACCGCCCGTTACGGCATCGATATTTACAATTTCTCCAGCAAAATAGAGGTTTTCGTGCAATTTGCTTTCCATTGTTTTGAAATTAATTTCTTTCAAATCAATTCCTCCAGCGGTTACAAATTCTTCTTTGAAGGTGCTTTTTCCATTGACTTGAAACGTGCCATTTGTTAACTGATTGGATAAATTTTGAAGTTGGATTTTCGATAAATCTGCCCATTTTGTCTCTGATTCAATGCCCGATGCGAGCACCAAACTTTCCCATAAACGGTTGGTTAAATCAAACGGAGACTTCTTGGAAACGGCTTTTTTTGCGTGTTCTAATTTTAATTCTTTGAGGGTTTTCTCGACATTTTCGACATCTAAATCATTCAGCCAATTCACAAAAATGGTAAATTGGTAGTTTTTGTCGTGCAAAATTCGTGCTCCCCAAGCCGATAATTTTAGAATTGCAGGCCCAGACATTCCCCAATGTGTGATTAATAATGGTCCCGAAGTTTCTAGTTTGGTGTCTTTCACTTTCACAGAAACTTGCGCTGCAACACCTGGTAATTCTTTTATTCTTGGGTCTTTAATATTGAATGTGAATAAGGACGGAACGGGCGAAACGATTGCGTGACCAAAGGTTTGAAGCATTTCCCAGATTTTTGGATTGCTGCCTGTTGCCAAAATTAATTTCTCAGTTATATAGGTTTCCGATTGCGTTTCGACTTTCCAAAAGGCGTCTTTTTTGAAAATGGATTGCACGCTTTGATTCGTTAAAACAGAAATTCCCAATTTTTTTGTGGCGTCTTGAAAACAGTCAATTATGGTTTGCGAAGAATTTGAAACGGGAAACATTCTTCCGTCGGCTTCAATTTTCAGTTCGACTCCGTGTTTTTCAAACCATTCGACGGTATCGCCAGAACAAAATTGATGAAACGGCCCTCGTAATTCTTTTTCGCCACGGGGATAGAATTTGACTAATTCGTTGGGCTCAAAACAGGCGTGGGTCACGTTGCAGCGACCACCACCAGAAATTCTGACTTTGTTAAGCACTTCGGTTCCTCGTTCTAAAATGGCAACTTTCAACTTGGGATTTTTCTCTACAATATTTATTGCCGTGAAAAATCCTGCGGCGCCACCACCAACAATAATTAGGTCGTAATTCTGATTCATATTTTAATTTTTCAAAGTGCTTGACTTTGATAAAGTGCAAAGGTAGCTAAAATAAAAAAAGCACAAACCGAACTGATTTGTGCTTTTTAGGTATTTTGAAATGCTTATTCGGCAATTAAAATTTTATATTCCCAAGGCTTGAAAGTTAGTTTTTGATTTTTCGAAAAACTCACTTTTTCGCCTGTCATATAATCGGTGAATTTACCATCAAATGCTACTGAAAATGCCGTTGCGTCTTTTGATAAATTACCAAGATAAATTACTTTTTTCGCTCCTTTTTCTCTTTCAAATGCTACTATTTTGGCATCATCAGAAGTTGAAATCCGAGAATAAGAAGCTGGATTTTTCCCACCATTTAAAGCGCTATTTTCGTTTTTAAGTTTGCCTAATTTTACGCGCCATTCCCATTGTTTTCCTTTTGTTTTTGGAATAGAATCTTTTTCAAAAAATTTCAAACTTTTATCCAATCCGTATTCGTCACCGCTATAAACCAAAGGCATTCCTGGCGTTAAATAGGACAAAGCGGTCATCGCTTCTTCGGCATTTCCTAAACGACTTTTCATAGTTCCGTTCCAAGAATTTTCGTCGTGATTGTCAACAAAATTCATCAAAATATCATTGGCTTCATATTTTTTAGAATTATCTTTTATGTTTTTATCCCAGTCTGCAACGGTATTTTCGCCTTTCGCAATTCTGTTCATAATATGATGCGCTTCCCAACCGTAACACATATCAAATAAGTTCGTTTTCAACAATTCAGGTTGCCAAGCTTCGGCAAGTATAAAAATGTTTTTCACTTTACGCAATTTTGGAATTGCATCTTGCCAAAAATCTGTTGGAACATTACTTGCCACATCACAACGGAAGCCATCAATGTTTTCGTTTTTTATCCAATGCAACATATCGCCCGTCATTGCTGCACGAAGTCCTTTGTTATCATAATTCAAATCGGCAACATCAGTCCAACCCCAAGATTTTCCAGTTTCTGGATTACTCGGATCAATTATTTCTCCTTTTTCATTGTGTGTGTAATATTCTGGATGTTGTTTTATCCAAACATGATCCCAACCAGTGTGATTTGGAACCCAGTCTAAAATTACATAAATGCCATTTTCGTGAGCTGTTTTTACCATATTTCTGAAATCTTCAATGGTTCCAAATTCAGGATTTACTTTTTTGAAATCGGAAACGGCATAGTAACTTCCCAAATATTTTGATTGCGTTTCTTTAGGCATTTCCGAAACAAATTTGCTATTATCGCCACCAGTTGCTTTTCTTTTTGTTTCTGAAATTGGAAAAATTGGCATTACCCAAAGGATTTTAATTCCCAATTCTTTTAGTTCTGGAATGTCTTTTGTGAAAGCGTTAAATGTTCCTTCAGGGGAATATTGTCGAATGTTGACTTCATAAATCACTGAATTTTCTTCCATTTCTTGTTGAAAAGCAGCAATTTGAGCTGTTGAAGTTGATTTTTCTGAGCTTTCTTTTTTGCAACTAATTAGCGTCGAAAATAGTAATGCTGATAAAAGTAATTTTTTCATCTTTTAAATTTTTAAGTATTATTAGTCGAAGCGTTGCTTCTTTTTTTTTGCCACAGATTTCCACAGATTTCCACAGATTTTCTATTGTGTAATTTGGATTAGTATCTATTTCTAAACCCTGAAACAGTATATTATTTTCCAAACATAAATTCTATGGGAATATGTATTCTTTTTTGCCACGATGCTTCCGAATGATTTTCTCCCTCAAATTTCAAATTTTTAGAATTCGTTGAATCGTATCCTTTTTCCTTTAGAATTTCATCAACTCGATATTCATATTTTAAATAATTGGCATCCAAAGTTTCAGTTCCGTAATCAAAATAGAGTTTGTGATTTTTTGGATTTGGTAATTTTTCTTTCATATAAGAAAAAAAACTTTCAGGAATTGGATTGTTTTCAAATTCTCGAAAGCCAATCCAATGCGTTGACAAGCAAGCTGCTTTTCCAAACACTTTTGGATATTCACAAATGGCATACATCGAAATTAATCCGCCCATACTTGACCCCATAATTGAAGTGTGATTTGCATCGGTGTAAACTGAAAAGTTTGTGTCAACAAATGGTTTTACTTCTTCGACAATAAATTTCAAATAGTTATCCGAATTAATAGCTTCAAAAGTGAAAGTATAACCGAATTTTTTTGCTTTTTCTAAAATTAAATCTTGCTGTTCTTTCGTTAAATTTTCTAAAGGTTTTTTCGGAAATAAATCGGTGTGACGCAAAGTTGGAATATTCCAAATAGCAACCACAATCACATTTTCAATTTTATTTTCAACTGATAATTTAGTAATTACGTCATCAATCCTCCATTCTTGCTTGTTCCAAGTGGTTGTTGCGTCAAAAAGCATTTGTCCATCGTGCATATAAATTACACTGTATTTTTTGCTTTTTGAATAATCTGATGGCAACCAAATATCAACCGTTCTTGGCGAAATAAATTTTGTTGGAAAACTGTCGATTCTATTTATTATTCCTTGAAATTTCTCTGAATCAATTAGTTGTTTCATCTCCATTTTGCTTTGCGCAAATGATAGTAAAGTCATAAATAAAAATGGAATTAGAAACTTTTGCATATTATTTCAATTCTAAAATCAAAGCTGATTTTCCTTCAATTTCAATATCAGTATTTAGGTCAACTATTTTGCCAGATAACACTTCTTTACCTGATTTGAAATTTTGAATATTTTCTTTAAATCGATTCGTTTTCAAAATTTGTTTTTCAGAATTGTTATTGATAACAACCATTACAGTTTCTTTTTCATTGTATCTAAAATAGACATAAACATTATTTTCAGGAATATAATGTGTTGTTTTTCCAGAATGAATTACGTCTTTGGATTTTCTCCAAGTGAATAATTTAGATGAAAAATCAAAGAATTTTTGTTGTTCTGCAGTTCTTCCTTGTTTTGTAAAAGCATTGTTAGAATCGCCTTTCCATCCTCCAGGAAAATCTCTTCTAATGTCGGCATCACCTTTTCCTTTGTCGCCATTCATCCCAATTTCCGAACCATAATACAACTGTGGAATCCCTCTGATTGTTGCAATTAAAGTCATTGCCATTTGGTATTTTTTGAAATCATTTTTATAAATTTCATTAAAACGTCCCGTGTCGTGATTTTCTACAAAAACCAATAAATTATCCGGATTTGGGTATAGAAAATCATTAGTAAAATTGTCGTAAACCTGAATCATTCCTCTGTCCCAAGAAGCATTATCTTGATTGAAAACATTGCCAATTGCATCGTGCAACGTAAAATCCATTACACTTGGTAAATTGGAATTAAAACTTTCGATAGCACCAATTTTACTGTCTTTTTGCCAATAGGACATTTGCGCTTGATTGTGCATCCATACTTCCCCTACAATATTAAAATGTGGGTATTCATCAGTAATAGCTTTGGTCCATTTTGAAATTCCTTCTTTGTCGTTATACGAATACGTATCAACTCTAAAACCATCTAAATCGGCGTATTCAATCCACCAAATAGCATTTTGAGTCAAGTAATTTAAAACTAAAGGATTCGATTGATTTAAATCGGGCATTGAAGGAACAAACCAGCCGTCCATACAGTTTTTTGTATCAATTTTAGAAGCGTTTTTGTCAAATTGCGTCGTCATTCTATAATTAGATTGTGAATAACCAGGAAATTGATGAATCCAATTATACGTTGGCAAATCGTTGTACATCCAATGTTTCCAACCCCAATGATTGGTAACATAATCCATAATGTTTTTCATACCGCGTTTGTGCAATTCAGCACTCAATCGCACATAATCTTCGTTGGTTCCGTAGCGAGGATCCATTTTATAAACATCAGATTGCCCGTAACCGTGGTAAGAATAACCTTCGTCATTGTCTTCACAAAGTGGCGTTGGCCAAAGTGCTGTCGCGCCAAGTTCTTTAATATAATCTAAGTTGTTGATAATTCCTTCAATATCTCCTCCGTGTCTTCCGCCAGGATTCGTGCGATTTGATTTTTCAGAAGTGCTTTTTGAACTGTCATTATCTGGATTTCCATTGGCAAAACGGTCGGGCATAATAAGATAAATCACATCCGAAGAATCGTAACTTTTACGAAATTTTGAATTTTCTCTTCTTGCTTTTAGAGCATAATTTTGTGTAAATGATTTTTTGCCATTTTTAAATGTAAATACAAAATCTTGAGCCGCTACATTTTTAGTGTCAACGGTTACAAATAAATAATTCGGATTTTCTGTTTTTTGAATGGTTTTGATTACCAATCCACTTGAAACAGCAACTTCGTTTTGAGCAATATTTTTGCCATAGAACATAATTTGAACCTCAGAAAGATTCATATCGCTCCACCAAAATGGGGGTTCAATACGGTCAATTTGTGCATTTGAAACGAAATTGGAAAGTATTAAAAGTGCTAAAATGTATTTTTTCATTTGGTTCAATTTGTATAAAAATTATTTATTTTCAATAATACTAATTGCATAACCACCACCAGAAGCAGATAATTGCGATATTTTCGTAGTACTTGTTACCGTCATTTTACGAATTGCATACGATTGTGGATTCATTTTGTAATTGGCGTCTTTTCCATCAGCGTAAATGGTAGCGGTATATTTTTTTCCTTTATCTAAAAAGTCAAGTTTAATGTTGGAATTTCTTGGATTTTCTCCGTTTACATTTCCAATAAACCAATTATTTGTTCCTTTAGCTTTTCGTGCAACAGTAATATAATCTCCCGGTTCTGCTTCTAAATAAATACTGTTATCCCAGTCTATTGCGACATCTTTTATAAATTGAAAAGCATCTGGAAATTGATTGTAATGTTCAATTAAATCGGCTGCCATTTGCAAAGGACTGTACATTGTAACGTATAAAGCCAATTGATTTGCCAATGTACTATTTACGTGTGAATTGTTATTTGGACTGAATTTTTTCACATCCATTTCAAATATTCCAGGCGTATAATCCATTGGACCTCCAATTAATCTTGTAAACGGCAAAAGAGTTACGTGATTTGGTTTTGAACCCCCAAAAGCTTGAAATTCTGTACCACGAGCCGCTTCATTTCCTATCATATTAGGATAGGTTCTGCAAATTCCCGTTGGACGAACTGCTTCGTGAGCATTAACCATAATTTTATAATCAGCTGCTTTTTCAATTACATATTGGTAATGATTGATAATTGATTGACTATAATGATGCTCGCCAATTGGTAAAATATTTCCAACATAACCACTTTTAACAGCGTCATATCCATTGTCTTTCATAAATTGAAATGCTTTATCAATGTGTCTTTCATAATTTCGAGTTGCGCCAGAAGTTTCGTGATGCATTATCATTTTTACCCCTTTCGATTTGGCATATTCGTGGATTCCTTTTACATCAAAATCTGGATATGGCGTTAAAAAATCAAAAACATAATCTTTTTCGTGTCCAAACCAATCTTCCCAACCTTCATTCCAACCTTCAACTAAAACGCCATCAAAACCATTTTTTGCAGCAAAATCAATATATTCTTTAACGTGTTTTGTGTTTGCGCCGTGAGTTGCGTTTGGTTTCGCTTTAGAATAATCGGTTACTCCAAGTTGCACCGAAGGAAAATCATTGGTGTACGACCAAGAGCTTTTTCCCGTAATCATTTCCCACCAAACACCCACGTATTTCAATGGTTTTATCCAAGATGTATCTTCAATTTTACAAGGGTCATTTAAATTCAAAGTCATTTTTGAAGCTAAAATTTCACGCGCATCATCACTCGCCATAATTGTTCTCCAAGGCGAATTGCTTGGTGCTTGAATATGACCTTTATCGCCTTTAGCATCTGGTGTTAACCACGATTCGAAAATCATATTTTTATCATCTAAATTCAAATTCATACACGAATAATCAATTAATGCCGCTTCGTGTAAATTGATATATAAACCATTATCGGTTTTCATCATCAAAGCAGTTTGAACTCCAGTGTCAGAAAACCAAGTTTGTGATGCATTTTCAGATCTTGCTTTGCTTGACAAATTTCTAATTTCAGATAATTTTGAAGTTGTATAATCATATTCTTGCGTGTCATAATCACCAGAAATCCAATAAGCGGTATGATTTCCAGCCATTGCAAATTGTGTTCTTTCTTCTTTGATTACAAAATAAACAAGATTTTTTTGTGCAGGAAACTCGTATCTAAATCCTAAACCTTCATCAAATAATCTGAAACGAATTACAATTATTCTGTCGGTTGATTTTTGATTTAGCGTCACCGCTAATTCATTATAATGATTTCGAATTTGAGCAACTTCACCCCAAACTGGTTTCCAAGTTTCATCAAATGTTGCCGTTTTTGAATCGGAAACTAAGAAGTCATTTAACAAAGATTTTTTATCGTTTTTAAGCTCAAGACCTAACTTACTTTGCTTTATTACTTCTTTGTTTTTGTATGAAAGTTTATACGTTGGCGTTCCATCGTTTAGCAATGAAAAGTTCATAGTAAAATTTCCGTTTGGCGATTTTAATTCTTGTGCATCAACAAAATTTACAGCCAAAAGAAAGGCGAAAAGTAGTAAGATTAATTTTTTCATTTTATGTTTTTATTTAACAGTTACTAAACTATTTGGTGCTACAATTACTTCTTTTTCATTTACAAAAACCGAAATACTATGATTTCCTTCTAATGAAAAATGAGTTTCATTTTGATTGACTACAACTTTAAGTATTTGGTTTCTGAAATTGATTTTAAACGAATAACCTTCCCATTCTTTTGGGATTTTTGGCGCAAAATGTAACGCATCATTTTTGACACGCATTCCGCCGAAACCTTCTACAATACTCATCCAAGTTCCCGCCATTGATGTAATGTGACAGCCTTCTTCCACTTCTTTATTGTAATCGTCTAAATCCAAACGAGACGTTCTCAAATAGAAAGTATATGCCATATCCATTTTGTCTAAAACCGCTGCTTGAATCGAATGTACGCAAGGCGAAAGCGAACTTTCGTGAACGGTAAAAGCTTCATAAAACTCGAAATTTCGTTTTAATTCTTCCTTAGAAAAATGTTCTTCAAAGAAATAGAAACATTGCAAAACATCAGCTTGTTTGATATATGGCGATCGCAAAATTCTATCCCAAGACCATTTTTGATTAATCGGTCTTTGGCTTTTATCTAAGTCGGCAACTTTCACTAATTCCTTATCTAAAAACCCATCTTGTTGAAGGTAAATGTCTAATTCTTTGGAAAATGGGAAATACATTCCATCTGCCACTTTTTTCCAAGATTGCAATTCGGAATCTGAAATTTTCACTTTTTCGGAAATTCTTTTGTGATCTGATGGATATTCAAGGGCTACTTTTTGAATTTGTTCGTAGGTATAATCCAAACACCATTTAGCAATATAATTGGTATAAAAATTATTGTTTACATTGTTTTCATATTCATTTGGACCTGTTACTCCAAGAACTACATATTGATTTAAATTAGCTGAAAATGTAGCTCTTTGATGCCAAAAACGGGCAATTCCTATCAATACTTCCAATCCTTTTTCGGGAATATAAGAATAATCACCAGTGAAACGATAATAATTGAAAATTGCAAAGGCAATGGCTCCATTTCTATGAATTTCTTCAAATGTAATTTCCCATTCGTTATGACATTCTTCGCCATTCATTGTAACCATTGGATACAAAGCAGCACCGTTTGTAAAGCCTAATTTTGCTGCGTTTTCGATTGCTTTATCCAATTGATTGTAGCGATACGTCAATAAATTTCGAGCTACTTTTTGGTCTTTTGTAGCCATATAAAATGGAATACAATAGGCTTCGGTGTCCCAATAAGTTGAACCGCCATATTTTTCGCCAGTGAATCCTTTTGGACCAATATTCAATCGAGAATCTTTCCCTAAATAGGTTTGGTTTAATTGAAAAATATTGAATCGAATGCCTTGTTGAGCTTTGATATCGCCATCAATAGTAATGTCGGACATTTCCCAGATTTTCGCCCAAGCTTGAATTTGGTTTTCCAACAATTGGTTAAATCCTAATTCTAATGCTTTTCCAATTACATTTTCTGCTGCAATTTGAGTATTTTCGTGGTTTAAAGAAACCGTGTAACCTCCTATTTTTTGGATTGTTATTTTTTCGCCTTGAGCGGCATTTACAAAATAGTCAAATTGAATTTTTTCTGAATTTGAAGTGCAATCGTTAGGATAAGAATTTTGATTTTTATCATTTATGAAAATAGAATTTTGCATAAATGTTGTTGCAATAAAATGTGTTTTAAAGGTTTGTGCAGTCACAAATGCTGCATTTCCAGAATTTTTCACGGCAAGAGGTTCCCAGAATTTTTCTTCCCAATTGGCATCTTCATTGGAAACTCCAGCATCAATATAAGGTTTAAATACGATTTTAGCATCATTATTTAAAGGTGTAATTTCATAATTAATAACGCCCAATTCATCTAAATCTAATGATAAAAAGCGACGGATATTTACAGAAATTTCAGTTCCGTTTTGCAAGGTAGCTTCAAAAGAACGATGGTACCAACCTTCTTGCATATTCAATTCTCGGCGAAAGTTTTTTACCGCTTTGCACGTATTTAAATCGAGTTGTTCCTCGTTGATTTCAATGTCTATTCCAATCCAATTTGGTGCGTTTAATACTTTGGCAAAATATTCAGGATAGCCATTTTTCCACCAGCCTACTTTGGTTTTGTCAGGATAATAAATTCCTGCAATATAACTTCCTTGAAATGTTTCTCCTGTATAATTTTCTTCAAAATTAGCGCGTTGTCCCATTGCACCATTTCCAATACTGAAAAGGCTTTCGGATGATTTCACGCTTTCTTTGTCAAATCCTTCTTCTATAATTGACCAACTATTTGGCTTTATATAATCTTGGTTCATTCTTTTTATATTTAAAGATTGAAAAATTAAAAATTTAAAGATTCTATTTCTATATTTTTTAATTATTCAATCATTGAATCTTTTAATTAATTAACTTCTCGATAAATTCTTTATCTATATGAGTAAAATCTTCAAAAATGAAATCGGCTTCAAAGAGAATTTTATTTTCCCCAATTCCGATACTTGTCATTTTTGCAGTATTTGCAGCTTGAATTCCTGCAACAGAATCTTCAAATACAATTGAATTTTCATTACTTATTCCTAATAACTTTGCGGCTTGCAAAAATACTTCGGGATCTGGTTTTGCATTTGAAACATCATTTCCGTCAACAATTGCATCAAAATAATGAAGTATTCCTGTTTTTTCTAAAATAGGTCTTGCGTTTTTACTAGCAGAACCCAAAGCAATTTTTTGGTTATTCTCTTTTAAATATTTTAATATTGGAAGAATTCCTGGCAGCAATTCACTTTCATCCATGTCAACTAAATAGGACAAATAGTTTTCGTTTTTTTGAAGCAACCATTTGTTTTTGTCTTCTTGAGAAGCGGTTACTTTTCCCAATTCCAATATCAATTCAAGGGAACGAACTCGGCTAACTCCCTTTAATTGTTCATTATGTTCTAATGTAAATTCGATTCCAAGTGCTGTTGCAATTTTTTGCCAGGCGATAAAATGATATTTGGCTGTGTCAACAATTACACCATCAAGGTCGAAAATAAATGCTTTTTTATTCATTGTAATTTTTAATCTGTAATGGCGTTTTTATCCGTTATTAAAAGCGTGCTAATTCCTCCAAGAAGCAATGAAATCCCTGCCAATGTCATAGAATGAATGGTGTCATTTCCAATTAATTTGTAAAGAAAATTGATTCCGCCCAAGGCAGCAATTATTTGTGGAATAACGATGAACATATTGAATAAGCCCATCATTGTCCCCATTTTCTTTGGATCTACGGAACTCGAAAGCATCGCGTAAGGCATTGATAAAATACTTCCCCACGAAATTCCGATTAATATAAAGGAATAAAGTAATGTTTCGGGAGTTGCATAAAACATCATAATAAATCCAATTCCACCTAAAATTAAAGAAAGCATATGAATGTATTTTCTATTAATTTTTTTCTTAGCCGTGTAAAATGTCAATAATAATGCGAAAGCCATTGACGACAATCCGTAAATTCCCATTGAAGAACCTACTAAATTTGCAGCATCTTGGTATTTTGTGTTTGCAATATCGAAAGCTTCTGTATCACCTTTATTAGATAAATCATAATTTTTCTCGATAGGGGCAGGCGCTTTAAAAACGTGTTCTGTTAATGCAGGCGTTGCCATACTCCACATTGTGAAAAATGCAAACCAACTGAAAAACTGAACGAGTCCAAGTTTTTTCATTGTTGACGGCATTTCCTTCAGGCTTAAAGAAATATCTGTAAAAAAATTCGATTGTTTTTTCTCTTCTTCAAAAACGGCAATATCTTCTGGCGGATATTCTTTGGTTGTGAAAATTGTAAATAAAATACTGGTAATAAATACAAATGCACCAATTGCG
>CANFVB010000045.1 GCA_947450355.1 Bacteroidota bacterium | reverse complement strand
TTGAAATTTTTATTTAGATTTGTTCCAATAATTTAATTAAAATTAAAAATGAAAAAAATATTTTTATTAGCTATGCTAACAGTTTTAGGAGTTACTACTTCTAACGCACAAGAAATTAAAAAAGCAAAAGCACCTGCAGATGCTAAGGTAGCTGCTCCAAAAATTGAAGGTGCAGGAATGGTTTTTGAAACTGAAACTATTGATTACGGAACACTTGAGCACAATGCTGAAGGAACTCGTAAATTTGTTTTCACAAATAATGGTAACAAACCATTAATTATTTCAAACACACAAGGATCTTGTGGTTGTACAATTCCAACTACTCCAAAAGAGCCAATTGCTCCAGGAGCAAAAGGTGAAATTGGTGTACATTACGCAACGGATAGAGTTGGTGCATTTACAAAAACAGTAACTGTATCTTCAAACGCTGAAGGTCAACCTTCAAAAGTTTTGACAATTAAAGGAACTATTTTACCAGATCCTACTCCAGCTGCAGTACCAGCTGCAGCACCTACAGTACCAAAAAGCTAAATTTATTTATATAAATATAAAAAAGCTTCCTTTTATTAGGGAGCTTTTTTTTTGAAACAGTATCCAATAACTATGCGAAAGCTTGAAAATAGTGAATTAAACAGAAAATCTATTGACGATTTCAAAGAGGCTTCAAAAACTCCACTTATTATTATTCTCGACGACATTCGGAGTTTGAATAATATTGGTTCTGTTTTTAGAACTTCCGATGCTTTTTTGATAGAAAAAATATATTTGTGTGGAATTACAGCAACCCCTCCAAATAAAGAAATTCATAAAACTGCTTTGGGAGCAACAGAAACTGTGGTTTGGGAACATTGTGAAAGTGTTTTGGAAGTCATAGAAAAACTGAAATCTGAAGGTGTGAAAGTATTTGCCATTGAGCAAGTTGAAAGTGCTATTTTTCTTCAAGATTTTGAAGTTAAAACCAATGTAAAATACGCTTTGGTTTTTGGAAACGAAGTTTTTGGTGTTTCACAAAATGCTATTGAATTGTGTGATGGAACGATCGAAATACCTCAATTAGGAACCAAACATTCGTTGAATATTGCCGTAAGTGCTGGAATTGTGATTTGGGATTTTTTTAAGAAAATGAGGTGATTTATTCTGCTAATTTCTTTCTAATTTCTTCCAATATAAAAACATAATCGCTTTGTTTCTTGACGAAATCTCTTTCAGAAACATCAATAATTAATACGTTTAAGTTGGTTTGAGATTTGATGTAATCCAAATATCCTTTATTGATTTTATCTAAATAATCTGCAGGAATTTCTTGCTCATAACTTCTGCCTCTACGTTTGATATTTTGCAATAATCGATCTGTATTTTGATACAAATAGACATACAAATCAGGCTTTGGCATTTCTTTATAAATAATATCAAACAACGTTTTATACAATCGATATTCATCTTCTTGTAGCGTAACTTTTGCAAAAATTAAGGATTTGAATATGTGGTAATCTGCAACAATAAAATCTTTAAACAAATCAAATTGTGCTAAATCGTCTGATAATTGTTGGTATCTGTCCGCCAAAAATGACATTTCTAATGGAAAAGCATATCGGTTTTGATCTTTATAAAATTTTGGCAAAAACGGATTGTCAGCAAAACGTTCAAAAACAGTTTTTGCATTAAAATCTTCAGCAATTTTAGAAGCCAAAGTCGTTTTTCCTGCGCCAATATTCCCTTCAATTGCAATATAATTGTACTGTTGTAAATTGTATTTTTCTAATGGTAATTCTAAATTTGAAACGATTTTACAAACGCTTTTATCTTCACATTCATCAATTAAAACTGGAATAGTTTTCTCGAAAATAGGATGCACAAAATCCAATTGCAAGTCGTTTATTGGCAATAAAACAAACAAACGGTTTTGCATTTGCGGATGCGGAATTTCTAATGTTTCCGTTTGAACGATTTCATTTTCAAAACTAATTATATCAATATCGATGGTTCGCAATTGATAACCAAGTTGCTGCTCTTTTCGAATTCTTCCTAATTTTTTCTCGATTTTCAGAATTCCAGACAATAATTTCAACGGCGATTTATGCGTATGAATTGCAATTGCACAATTATAAAAAGCATCACTTTCAAAACCCCAAGACGGAGTTTCATATAATTTTGAGACTTTGAAAACCGTACCCAGTTCCAACTGAATCAATTGAATGCATTGTTGGATATTTTCAAGACGATTGCCCTGATTGCTTCCTATCGATAAAATGGCTTGGTTTTGGATTTTCATATTAACCGCAAATTAACAAAAGAAATTCAGAATAGAAGTATATTTGCAAAGACTGTTAATAAATTTATTTTAAAGGCGTTTAAAATTGTGTTTAAATATCATTTAAAACAACAATTTTTACTTATTTACAAAAGAAATATATGAGATTTTTAGGAAATGTTTTGGCGACAATTGTTGGTTTATTTGTGTTTTTTATGCTGTTGTTCTTCGGAATTCTACTAATTAGCGCTATTTTTAGTGGTAGTTCAGATGAAGTTCCAGTAGAAAATAATTCGGTAATTGAATTGGATTTATCAGAAATAAAAAATGATTACGCTGGAAAATTCAACTTCAAAGATTTTGATTATTTTGAAGTAAAACACGACGGATTATCAGATGTAATTCGTGCCATAGATGAAGCAAAAACCGACGATAATATCAAAGGAATATCCATTTTGAATGATGAATCCGATTTGGGAATGGCACAATTAAAAGCCCTTCGAGACGAATTAGAAGCGTTCAAAAAATCAGGGAAATTTGTTTATGCCTATTCTAATATGTATTCTCAAAAAGAATATTACTTGAATTCCGTAGCAAATACGGTGTATATTAATCCAATTGGAGAATTAGATTTCAAAGGATTGTCTTCAGAAGTATTGTTTTTTAAAGATTTTCAGGAAAAATCAGGTTTGAAAATGGAAGTCATTCGTCACGGAAAATACAAAAGTGCGGTAGAGCCATTTTTAGAAAACGAAATGAGTCCAGCCAATAGAGAACAAGTTTTGGCATTGCTTAATTCGGTTTGGAATTCGATGGTTACTGATATTTCAAAAAGTAGAAATGTTTCCGTTTCGCAATTAAATACTATTGCAAATGGACTTTTGGCGCGAACACCAGAAATGGCAAAAACACAGAAATTAGTCGATGTTATTGCTTATGAAGATGTTTATCACAATGCGATTAGAAAAGTATTAAAAGTGGATTCTGATGAAGATTACAACAAAATTGACATCAAAGATTATGCAGATAATGTGGCGAAAACAGTAAAGGAAAATTCAGCAAAAGATAAAATCGCAATTATTTACGCTCAAGGCGAAATTGGAAATGGCGAAGGCGATTTGAATATAATTGGTGAAGGTTCGATGCGTCGTTCATTGCAAGAAGCCCGCAAAAACGAAAATATTAAAGCAATTGTGCTGCGAATTGATAGCCCTGGGGGAAATGCGTTAACGTCGGATTTGATTTGGAGAGAAATTGAATTGACCAAAAAAGTAAAACCTGTTGTGGTTTCTATGGGGAATTATGCTGCTTCTGGCGGTTATTATCTTGCTTGTAATGCCAATAAAATTTTTGCTGAAGCCAATACAATTACAGGTTCTATTGGAGTTTTCGGAACTTTGCCTAACTTTTCAAAACTGATTGATAAAGTTGGAATTCACGTGGAGCAAGTCAATACCCACGAAAATGCAGCCGAATATAGCGTATTCAAACCATTAGACGAAAAATTCAGAATTATTACGCAAGAAGGTGTGGAACGCATTTACAATACGTTTGTAAATCGAGTAGCTGCGGGACGAAAAATGACATTCGCACAAGTGGATTCAATTGCTCAAGGTCGGGTTTGGTCAGGTTCAGAAGCTTTGAAAGTTGGTTTGGTAGATGAAATTGGAGGAATGGACTCGGCATTAAAAGAAGCGGCGAAATTGGCTAAAATAAACACGTATAAAACTCAGAATTTCCCGCAATATGAAAAGAGTTTTGATGATTTATTATCCAATCTTGGGTTGCCATTCTTTAAAACAAAAGAGAATTTTATCAAAGAAGAAGTGGGCGTTGAAAACTATAGAATCATCGAACAAATCAGAAAAATGAATACTAAAAAAGGAATTCAAATTTTGATGCCTTTTGAAATTAATATAAAATAGAAAAGTAATAATTACGTTATCCATCATAAAACAATTAAACACCGTGAAAAAGAAAATTTTAAAGATTACAGGAATTACAATTCTATTAATCGTTGCCGCATTATTTGCAATCCCATATTTTTTTAAAGATCAGATAAATGCAAAAATCCTTGAATCTATTAATGAAAGTGTAGATGCAAAAGTGGCTTTTGCCGATGCCGATTTGAGTTTATTCAAAAGTTTTCCGCAAGCAAATATCACCATTGAGAAATTAAGCATCATCAATAAAGCACCTTTTGAAGGAGATACTTTGGTGTATTTGGGAGAATTGAATTTGAAAATGTCTATAAAAGAATTGTTCAAAGGAAAAGAGGAAGCGATGAATATTGAAGCGATTACTTCAAAAAATGGTTTGATAAATATACTTTTCAATAAAGATGGAATTGGGAATTTTGATATAGCTTTGAAAAATAAAGACGAAAAAGACGCAAGCAAAAGCAAGCCATTATCATTGAAAATTAAGGAATATTCGATTGATAATTATACCTTCAAGTATTTTGACGAAAGTTCAAAAATCAAAATGAGATTGGACAGTTTGAACCATTCTGGAACTGGAGATTTTGCGGAATCAAAATTGGATTTGGTTACAAAATCATCCGCAAAAGTTTCCTTAGATATGGACAAAATCAATTATATGAAAAAAGTTTCCTTGACATTGGATGCGGTTTTGGGAATTGATTTAGATAAAAGCAAATATACTTTCAAGGAAAACAAGGCCCAAATCAACAAATTGCCTTTGGAATTTGATGGTTTTATTCAAATGGTTGCTGGCGGTCAGAATTATGATTTGAAATTTAAAACCCCAACTTCTTCTTTTGAAAATTTTTTAGGATTGATTCCATCGGCGTATTCTGGAAGTGTAAAAGACGTTAAAACAACTGGTGAATTTTCAATTATTGGCTTTGCCAAAGGATTATATTCCGATACAACGGTGCCGAAATTCAACATTGCAATTGCTTCCAATAATGCTTCTTTTCAATATCCAAACTTACCAAAATCGGTAAAGAATATTGTGATTGACACCAAAATAATTAACGAAACGGGAGTTTTAAATGACACTTACGTAAATTTAGATAAATTGTCTTTCAAAATTGACCAAGATATTTTTGATGCTAAAGCAAATATCAGAAACGTCACCAAAAACCCTTTGGTTGATGCGGCTTTGAAAGGAACAATTAACTTGGCAAACCTGTCAAAAGCGTATCCAATTAAATTGGCAAAACCACTTTCTGGAATTTTGAAAGCCGATGTGAAAACCAAATTTGATATGGAATCGGTAACTAAAAGCCAATATCAAAACATTGATAATTCGGGAACAATGAGTTTGTCAGGTTTCAAATATACTGATGATAAAGGGAAGGAATTGGCGATTTCGCAAGCAACGGTTCAGTTCAATCCAAGTCGTATTAATTTACAAGAATTTAAAGCTACCACTGGAAAAAGTGATTTGAATGTCACGGGATTTTTAGACAATTTCTATGGTTTTCTATTTAAAAAACAAGAGTTAAAAGGGAATTTCAATATGGTTTCCAACCAATTGGCAGTTACCGATTTTATGACTTCTGATGCAAATCCAAAAGAAGAAACAACAACAAAAGAAGCGATGAAAATTCCTGCTTTTTTAAATTGTACGCTTACCGCTAAAGCAAATACGGTACTTTATGATAATTTGACTTTGACTGCAGTTTCAGGAAAATTAATTATAAAAGATCAAAAAGCGACTTTAGAAAATATGAAAACTTCTGTTTTTGGAGGAACAATTGGAATGAACGGAACGGTTTCCACAAAAGAAAAAGTACCCAATTTCAAAATGGATTTGGGATTGAACCAAGTTGACATTCAGCAAACGTTTACCCAATTGGAAATGATGAAAAAAATCGCACCAATTGCGGGAGTTATTAATGGAAAATTGAATTCAAACATCCAACTTTCAGGAAATTTAGATGCTACTAAAATGACACCCGATTTAAAAACAATTTCTGGCGATTTATCAGGGCAATTGTTATCCACAACAATAAACCCATCAAATGCTGAAATTCTAAAGGCATTGAGTTCCAATTTGAAATTCATCGATTTACAAAAATTGAACTTGAATGATGTGAAAGCGAATCTTTCTTTTAAAGACGGGAAAGTGAATGTGAAGCCGTTTGACATAAAATACCAAGACATAAAAGCAACCATTGGCGGAACACACAGTTTTGACCAATTGATGAATTACGCTATTAAATTAGATGTTCCTGCGAAATATTTAGGTGCTGAAGCCAATAAATTAATTGCAAAATTATCGCCTTCAGATGCAAATAAATTAGAAAATATTCCTGTGAATGCTGTTCTTACAGGAAGTTTCAAAAGTCCAAAAGTGACTACTGATATAAAAAGTGCGGTTACTAATTTGACCACGCAATTGGTAAAACAGCAAAAAGAAAAATTGTTAAATCAAGGAACAAATGCTTTAAAAGACTTGTTGAACGGCTCTAAAAAAGACACTTCAAAAACAAAAACGCCAAAAGAAGATTTGAAAACAAAAGCGGAAGGATTGCTGAAAGGATTTTTTGGGAAGAAATAAGAAGTCACAAGAAACCTGCCTTCATTTAATATGACAACTAAGCTAATAGATATTAAACAATTTTTCGACTTCCTTTTCGTTTTAAATAAAGTAGTATCTTTATAATCTCATTTTTATTTATATGAAAGTATTTGAAACCGAACAAGAAAAAAAATCATTACTCATTACTACCATTAGTTTTGCGTTGCTTTTCTTATTATTTTTCTATCTAAAATTCAGCAATAATTTACCTTTACCGGAATTGGATGGCGGAGGTGGCGGAGGAGAAATTGCCGTGAATTTTGGGAATAGTGATTTTGGTTCTGGAGATAATTTTCAATCCAAAGAAGTCGTAACTGTTGCCCCAAAAGAAGTTGCAGCTACACCAACAACTGAAAAAGAAATTCTTATTTCAGAAAACGAAGAAGCACCAGCAATTGTAGAAGTTAAGAAACCTGCAACCAAAATAGTTGAAAAACCTGTTGTGAAACCTGTTGTGAAACCAATCCCAAAACCTTCCAAAACTACTTCTGATGCGTTGTCAAATTTATTAAACGGCTCAAACAAAGAAGGGGACGGCGATGACAAAATTGCTGGAAATAAAGGAAAATCAAATGGAAATCCAAATGCAAAAGGCTACAATGGAGGCGGTGGAACAGGAACTGGAAGCGGAGGCGGAAATGGTTCTGGACAAGGATTGGGATCAGGAAGTGGATATGGAAATGGCAACGGAAGCGAATCTGGCAACGGAAATGGAAACTACCAACTAGGAAACAGAAAAGCACTAAATAAACCGCAGCCAAATTATATTTGCAACGAAGAAGGAGTTGTAGTTGTTCAGATTTCTGTAGACAAAACAGGAAAAGTAACCAATGCAAATCCTGGAGTTCGTGGCACAACAAATTCAGCGAAATGCTTATTAGATCAAGCAAAATCTGCCGCTATGAACACAAAATGGCAATCTGATGCTACGGCTGCAGAAACGCAGGTAGGTAAAATTATTTACAATTTCAAACTTACACAATAACAATTTTACTTCCAATTAGACCAAAATTCTAACAAATAATGAACTATCAAGAAACCGTAAATTGGATGTTCAATCAACTTCCTTTGTATCAATTTCAAGGTGCAATTGCTTATAAAAAAGACTTGACGAATACCATTTTACTCTCGAAACACCTTGGAAATCCTGACAAAAATTTGAAGTTCATTCACGTTGCAGGAACCAATGGCAAAGGTTCAACGTCTCATTTGTTGGCATCCGTTTTACAAGAAGCGGGGTACAAAGTGGGTTTATATACCTCGCCACATTTAAAAGATTTTCGGGAACGCATCAAAATTAATGGCATTGAAATTTCCGAAGATTTTGTTTGTGAATTTATAGCAAAACATAAAAATTTCTTCGAGACCAATGACTTGAGTTTTTTTGAAATGACGGTTGGTTTGGCATTTGATTATTTTAAAAATGAAAAAATAGACATTGCTATTATTGAAGTTGGAATGGGTGGAAGATTAGATTCTACTAATATCATTACACCTTTACTTTCGGTTATTACCAACATAGGAAAAGACCATACGCAGTTTTTAGGCACAACATTTAAATCCATTGCAACAGAAAAAGCAGGAATTATAAAACAGAATATTCCCGTGATTATTGGCGAATATACTTCAGAAACGAAGCCTGTTTTTCTTGCTAAAGCCAATGAAACAAAATCTGAAATTTACTTTGCTTCGGATTTAATTTGGGATGATTTCCCTTCAGATTTAATTGGTGCTTACCAAATTTCAAATAAAAAAACTGCACTTCAAACCCTTAGAATTTTGAATTCGCAAAAAGAATTCCAAGTTTCAGAAGCAGCTATAAAAACTGGTTTTTTGAACGTTGTAAAAAACACTGGACTTCAAGGAAGATGGCAGCAATTGAATAGTGCGCCAAAAGTCATTTGTGATACAGCGCACAACAAACACGGATTAGAAATTGTTCTAAATCAGTTAAAAACCGAGCGATTTGAGACTTTACATTTTGTATTTGGAGTTGTAAACGATAAGGATTTAGACGAAATCCTGTCATTATTTCCAAAAAACGCTATCTATTATTTTTGTAAACCCAATATTCCAAGAGGATTAGATGCAACCATTTTAGCTCAAAAATCTAAGGAATTTGGATTACACGGAAAAGTATATAATTCAGTTTCAGAAGCTTATAAAAATGCACTTCAAAATGCTACAACCACCGATTTTATTTACATTGGCGGAAGCACGTTTGTAGTAGGAGAAATTTTATAATTAATTAAAAAATAGTTTGCAAATCCCGAAAAGAGGCTTATATTTGCACACCTAATTAGGGCGATTAGCTCAGCTGGTTCAGAGCACCTCGTTTACACCGAGGGGGTCGGGGGTTCGAACCCCTCATCGCCCACAAGTTTAATAACAAATGGTTTCAAAAGCCGATAAATCTTAGGATTTATCGGCTTTTTGCTTTGTGGCATATACCAAATTATTCATTCAATCTTAATTGGAAAGGGGCAAAATCGAGACCCTAAAAATTTTTCAATTTAGGGTCTCGCTAAATCTTCTCAATCCTTGCAAACAGCCGTACTAACAACCAGTTTAATGCTTGTTCAAAATATGTACATCTTGTTTGCTATCATCTAAAAAATTAAATTGAATACTAATTAAAAGGTTACCACTATGAAAGCAAAGATCACTTTACACATTTATGCTAAAACTACAAAAGCCAATGCAGCTGGACAATTGCCGATTTATTTCAGGTTAACAGTTGACGGACAACGTTTCGAATTCAGCTCTAAAAAATTTATTGAAAAATCCAAATGGTCACCGGAACTATCCAAAATGAAAGGCAGTTCAGAAGAAGCCAGAACAATAAATAGTTATCTTGATTTAATGAAATCTAAAGTTTTTGATGTTCAGATGGAACTAATTCATAAAAACGAAGAATTATCCCTAGAGAATTTCAAGTCAAGAATTTTAGGAACACACGAGCGAGAGCGAATGATAATTCCGATTTATCAAAATCATAATAATAAAATCGAAGAACTTATCGGAAATGGCTATGCTTATGGGACATTAGAACGCTTCAAAATATCACTAAAACACTTGCGAGAATTCATATTATGGAAATACAATGTTTCGGACATAAGCATAAACAAAATTGATTATGCTTTCGTGACCGAATTTGAATTTTATCTGCGAAGCGTTAAAAAATGCAACAATAATACCGCAGTTAAATATGTTAGGAATTTCAGAAAAATAATCAAGATCTGTTTGGATAACGATTGGTTAGACAAAAATCCTTGTAGTCGATATGAAGGAAAAATGAAAGAAGTCGAAAGAGATTTTCTTACTGAAGAAGAACTAAGCAGAATTTATAATAAAAGGTTTTCATCAGAACGATTAACTTTAGTGAAAGACATATTTATATTCTCGTGCTATACTGGCTTGGCTTATGTTGATGTCAAAGGTTTGAAAAGAGACCATATCGGAATTGGCATTGATGGCGAAAAATGGATATTCAAAAACCGTCAAAAAACAGATACAAAATCTAAAATACCAGTGTTACCAATTGCAGCAGAAATTATAAAAAAATACGAAAATCATCCAAGATGTTTAAACGACGATACCATTTTACCAATTTTAACGAACCAAAAAATGAATGGTTATTTGAAAGAAGTTGGTGATTTATGTGATATTTCAAAAGAAATTACTTTCCACATGGCTAGACACACGTTTGCTACTTCTGTAACACTTACAAATGGCGTTCCTATCGAAACCGTTAGTAAAATGCTAGGACATAAAAACATACAAACAACACAGCATTACGCCAAAATTCTTGATAAAAAAGTAAGTGAGGATATGAAGATTTTAAGAGATAAGTTTTCATTAACTCCAGTCCAGCAAGAGCAAAAAATATTGTAAGGTTAACTTTAGAGTTTTTAGGTTTATTTTTTTTAACAGATTAAAAATTTATAAACTTAAAAACGCTAAAAAATGAGCACAAAATTCAAACAATTACTATTTGATTTAAATGAACAACTCAACTTTCTAGATTTAGAAATAGACGACAAGATTGATCGTGGGGAAAAAGCAATTGAAATTATTACCAAATCAATTAATAATTTAAAAAAGGTATTCCATAAAGAAAACTTTAAAAATCAAGAACATGAAATTGACTTTTTCAAAAACATTAAACCAAAATTCACATCAAAACTCATATTCTATAATTCGATTTATAAAATTGAAACCAAGATGCCACATGGAGGAGATCGAATTGTAAAAAAATATTTAAACAATGAATTAGATAGGTTAAAAAAATATTTTGACAGTAATCTAGATTTTTATACCTACCATCGAACTGGTGGTAACTATTTGGATTTCAAATATTTTGTAAGAGGAAAACATGATGTGAAATTACGTTTAGATAGCTTTTATTTTGAAGCAGACCAAACTTTTTCAACTTCACACGATTTCAAAGTAGCAAAGATTTTGGCGCATGATCTGGTTCAAGTTTATCTCGAACATAAGCTTTTAATGATGGATGAAAAACAACCAAAAGAAAAATCACAACTCAATCACAACTTGAAACTGAATTGGACAGGCTCTAAAGTCGCATTAATAGAGCTTTTATATGCTTTGCACACCGAAGGAGTTTTCAATAATGGTGCTGCTGATTTAAAGGATATTGTGGAGTATGTAGAAAATGTGTTTAACATAGAATTAGGGCAGTATCGCAGGGTTTTCCTAGAGATTAGGTCCCGTAAATCAGATAAAACAAAATTTATCTTGGCTTTGAACAAAGTGTTATTAAAAAGGATAGAAAACGCAGACGAGCCAATTTAACCAGTATTTATAAGGGTTTGTACAAAAAACGTTCACAACGGAGTTCATGTTGTGATTTTTTTCAAATCAAAATACACAATTTTGCATCATAACAATTTAAAAGTATCAAAATGGAAATAGAAAACAACAGTTTCGCGAGCACCAATAAAAATAGAATGTACCGTGAGCAAATTATTACGCGAGAAGACCTCAACGAATTCCGTTCACTTCTCCTAACCGATTTAAAAGAAATATTTAATACAAAATCGCAAGCTCAAAAAAAATGGTTGAAATCTAATGAAGTACGAAAGCTATTAAATATTTCTTCAGGTACGTTGCAAAATTTCCGCATCAATGGAACGATAACTTACACCAAAATAGGTGGAATTATTTATTATGCTTCCAATGACATCGAAAAGGTTTTGGAGAATAACAAAATAGAGTTAGCACCAAATTTATTCAATAAAAAATGAATACTATGAATTACATAAAACACCTCACAGGATTTTTTGAGAAGGTCGCCATTGACAAAACGCTCAATCCAACACATGTAAGTTTGTATGTGGCATTATTTCAATTTTGGAATTGCAATAGGTTTAAAAATCCTATCAGTATTTCTCGAGATGAGGTAATGAGAATTAGCAAAATAAGTTCTAAAGCAACGTATCATAAGTGCCTTAGAAACTTACATGCACTTGGCTATATCAGCTACGAACCGTCTTATAATCCATTCAAAGGCAGCCATGTTTTCCTATTCAATTTTTCAGAGTATTTAAAACCAATTCCCAAAAATGAAAAAACAACTACTTTAAAAAATGAACTTGTTTCTGAACTTGTTAATGAACAAGTAGTGAACAAGCTCTGTACTAGTTGTGGGACAGGCACTGAACAAGCGCTAGTATCTTATATAAACAATACAAACATACCAAACATTTCAAACAATTTAAAGATTGTAAACTTGGACGAGCAAGCAAAAAAAATTGAAAATGATGATGGTTTTTTTAAAAACGAGGCTACAGAAAAAGAAAAAAGTTCCGCCAAAAAAGAAAAAGAAATGTTTGAATTATTGGCCGATGACAATCGGCAAATAGTTCAAGCATTCGCCAACTCCGATGAAAAACAAACTGAAGACGGTTGGCAAAAAAAGTTGCGCGAAAAAAAGAAAGATTTAACGCCGACAATTGAAGAAGTCAAATCATATTTTCTTAATCAACACTTTCCGGAACTTGAAGCTATAAAGTTTTTCAATTATTTCTCCAGCAACGGTTGGTTAGTTGGTGGTAAATCACCTATGGTTGATTGGAAAGCTTCTGCACAAAACTGGATATTAAACGCACCTAAATTCATTCCAAATGAACAACAACCCAACAGAGCAAAACACCTCAACACAGGAATCGACAAAGACTATTCAGAACCGCTTTAACCTGAACTGTCATCCAGAGCTTATCGAAGGACAGGTTCTTTGCGAACCTTGTGTTGAACCATTGCGCCCTTTGCGGTAAAACTCTAAATTTATGGAAACAGAAATAAAATCGAACTACAACTACACAGAAATAATTGTTTGGCTAGAGAAAAAAGGCGTTGAATTGTATGGGAATCATTTCAAAATATATGAAACGGACTATCCAATAATTTACAAACTCATTGCCTATTTTCTGAAAGACGAACCAACATGTTTTCAGTATGGAATTGACATCAACAAAGGCATTTTACTTTCTGGACCAATTGGATGCGGAAAAACATCCTTAATGAATTTGATGCGACATGTTCCCGAACAAGAAGGAAAGTTCATATTGAAACCAACTCGAGAAATTAGCTTTGAGTTTATCAAAGAAGGATACGAAGTAATCCAAAGATACAGTTCAGGAAATAAACTCAATAATGGTATTAAAAACTATTGCTTTGACGATTTAGGCACAGAAAACAATCTCAAATACTTTGGTAACGAGTGTAATATAATGGGCGAAATTTTGCTGAGTCGATATGATCTATTCATCAACAAGAAAATAATAACCCACATCACGACCAACCTTTCAGCAGGTGAAATAGAAAATCAATACGGCAACCGAGTCCGTTCCAGATTAAGAGCCATGCTAAACCTAATTTCATACGATAAATCAACACCCGACAAAAGATAAAAACTTGCTAACCTCCCGTTTAAAAAAACCTCAAACAATGACACAAATAACAAAATTCTGGAGCTGGTTCCAAGACAACGAAGAAGCAATTAAAAACGCTTTACTCCTTGGTATCAATACCAAAGAAGTATTTCACCACCTCAACAGGAACTACCGCTATATTTCTAAGAGAATCGGTTTTCTAATCATAAGTCCGTCAAAGAACCAAGACAAATATACTATCATTTTTACAGCAGATGGATACCGAAAACTATTCCCTAAAATCATAGCTTTAGAAGACCAAGCACCTCAGCTGCAACATTTCATTCCGCAAGCTTTTATCAAACCAATTCAAGACAAAACACCTTACCTTGAGGGTAAAGACGAACCCTATATTTTCAAAAAGTACAAAATAAAAATAAGCCAATTATACATGGCATTAGTTGATTACAATATCACAACCAAACAACTTAAAATTAACCTTTACATTCCTGCCTATGATAGAATCAATGTCCTTGACGAAATAGAAATTGACTTGAAATACCTAGTCATGGAAGTAATCGGCGAAATAGCATTCAGAAAGCACATAAAGAACATTGAATACCTTGATTTACCTGAAGCAACCAATGGTCTTTTAAGTTTAATAGAATTGCCTGACTATATAGATTATTTGTATAAAATTAACTCAAGGCAGAAAACTAGAATATTTTAAAACATAAAAAATAAAATCATCTTAATTCCAAAAAAATAATCGAATTCCTAATGATAGGCTGTCCAACTAAAATAGATTGACTTATAACTTTTCCTATTCCACTCTTTTTCAATTTAACTTTTAAACCCATATTTTCTAATAAAGCAATAGCATCCATTCCGGGCATTCCTTTTACATTAGGAACTTTATTATTATCATTTTGAGCCTTTAATGAATAATCATTATATTGATTTTCTTGTTTAGCAATATTCTTATTCAAATCTTTTATGGCTATAGTCGTTGGAGAATCTGTAAATATCTTTTGAGCTATTCTTTTAAAAACGGGACCAGCAACATCAGCACCGTAGTAATTTCCGTTTACGGTACTAGGTTTATGAACCACTACAATGCAAGTATATTTAGGTTTTTCCACTGGAAAAAAACCAACAAAAGAAGAAATGTAATGTTTGTCTGCACCACCATTTATCCCATAGTTACCTTGAGCAGTTCCGGTTTTT
>CANFVB010000044.1 GCA_947450355.1 Bacteroidota bacterium | reverse complement strand
GATAATTTATACGATTTTGCATGGACACATAATGGTCAATCAGTTTTTGGTGCTAATAGTACTTTAGTAGCTTCTCTTGCGGGGATTTATTCTGTTGTTGCCACTAATGTAAATACAAATTGTAAATCATTACCAACACCAGCAGTTGTTACGGAATCAAACCCTGGAATGGCATTTACTACAACCCAAACATTAGCTTTTAGTGATAATGCTACAATAATAGTAAATGTTGATCAAGTATTAGGCAATATTTATCAATATTCTCTAGATAATGGACCTTTTCAATTAGATAACTTTTTTGAGAATGTAACTCCAGGATCACATATTATTACAGTTACAGATAATAATGGCTGTACGAATTTAACCAAAACAGTTTATGTTATTGGTTATCCAACATATTTTACTCCAAATGATGATGGAATTCACGATACCTGGAATATTTATGGATTGGATGCTACAGCTAAAATCTTCATTTTTGATAGAGATGGAAAATTAATAAAACAAATTAGTCCAACAACTGTTGGTTGGGACGGAACGTTCAACGGATCGCCATTACCATCTACAGATTATTGGTTTTCAGTAGAATATACTGAATTTTCTATAAATAAATTTTTTAAATCACATTTCTCACTAAAAAGATAATTTTTAATTTTAATAAAAAAGCTTCCTACTCTGGAAGCTTTTTGCATTTCTAATCATTTGTATTTACATTCAATTTTTAAATACTTAATGAAATAACTGCACGATTTCTTTAGATAGTAAAAAGTATTAACTTCAACTTAACGGATTTATTGATTACATTTGAACGCTAAAATTTTCAAAATGATAAAAAATATATTTTTTGTTCTACTATTCCTATGCCCTTTTTTTTCGTATTCACAAATTGTAATCAATGAATTAGATTCCGATACTAATTCAACAGATGTGAAGGAATTCATTGAATTAAAATCAGACACTCCAAATTTCCATCTTGATGGATATGTAGTTGTTTTTTTTAATGCTGGGAGTACAAGTCCTTATTCAGGAATCTCGAGTTATTATGCAATTGATTTGGATGGATTAGTTACGGATGGAAATGGAATTATATTACTAGGAAATCTTCAAGTTTCCCCATCGGCGTCTTATATAATTCCACAAAATACAATTCAAAATGGACCTGATGCAGTTGCTGTTTATTCTGGTAATGCTACTGATTTTCCAAATAACACTTCTGCCCAAGCTGCAAACCTTATTGATGCGCTTGCGTATAGTAATAGTAATGGTACTTCTCCAACTGCATTGATGGCTATTTTTGGCGAATCGGCTTGTTATAATGAAGGAGTGAATGGATTGGCATCAACACAATCTATACAAAGAAAAATCGATGGAACATATGAAGTGAAAACACCAACACCAAGAGGCAATAATGATGGTTCTGGAATAGTTTACAATGGGATTTCATTGACTTTTTCAACAGTTCCTGTTACGGAAGGTCAAAGCCTTATTATTACATTTACAACTGATACTCCCGTTTTAACTGCTCTCAATTTTACGATGACTATAAACAATGGAAGTTTCAATACTTCAGACTATTCAGGAAATTTGAACGTAACTATTCCAGCTGGTGCAAATACAACTACATCAACAATTCTAGTAGTAAATGACGGAATCAACGAAGGAGATGAAAACATGCTCATTACTGTTGGAACAGTCCCAAATGAATATGTGGTATTAAATAATATGGTATCAATTAGAGTTAACGATATCAATTTCACTACTCATCCTTGGGGTTCTCCATTACACCCTACGCATGGATTGTGTCCAAGTACTATTCCTTCTGGTTATTACAGTTCTCTTGAAGGTAAATCTGGGATTGTTTTGAAGCAAGCAATTCAAGATATTATTGCAAATCCAAATGCTGTTAGAGTTCAAAATTATGGTGATGTTTATACAGTTTTAAAAGATGCAGACCAAAATCCAGAAAACAGTAATCAAGTTTGGATGCTTTATGATGAAGCACCTATTTCTAAAATTGATTACCAAACCGATAACAGTATCATAGGCAAATGGAATAGAGAACATGTATATTGCCAGTCACGATTAGGAATTCCGTCTAGTTTTACTCCAAACGGAACTGCAGATGGAATTAACATTTTTAGATTAACAACGGGTGCAAATGACATTGAAGCAAGTCATGATGACAATCACCATCTTCGAGCAGTTGGAGGACAAGAAAATAGTTCTCGAAACAATAGAAATTATGGAGTTGACTATAATGGACCAACTGGGACTTCGGGAAGTTGGCATGGTGATGTAGCTCGTGCAATTTTTTATATGACTTTGCGCTATAATGGATTAAATGTTGAAGATGGAAATCCTAATAGTACTCCAACTGGACATATTGGAGATTTAACGACGTTACTAGCTTGGAACGCTTCTGATCCTGCAGATGATTTTGAAATGAACAGAAACAATATTATTTATACATGGCAAATGAATAGAAATCCATTTATAGATAATCCGTCTTTATCTGATTATATTTGGGGAAATCATATTGGCGACACATGGTTTTCTTCACTTTCGACAGATAGTTTTGAAGCTTTAAACGTCTCATTGTATCCAAATCCAGCACAAAATCAAATTACAATTTCTGGATTAAATCAAGAAAGTTCAATCGAAATATTTACTCTAACTGGTTCAAAATTAATGAGTACTTCATTTAAAGGCGAAAATAAGTTTAATCTAAATTTTCCTTCAGGAGTGTATATTGCTAAAATTACCTCTGAAAATAAAATCATTACTAAAAAACTGATTATTAAATAAATTCAGGCATATTTTTTATAAAAATGGATGATAAATTTCAAGTACCTTCAGGATATTTAAAGAATACATTTTGTATTTTTGACGAAGTTATTACTCCTGATTTAAAACAAAGAAAATTCGATTACGAAAGTAAATCGGGTAGTTGTTATTATTTCACAAAACTTGGAATGTATCGACTGTCAAACCATTGGGGTCGTTTAGCAAATAGTAAATGGCGATTAAATCCTTTGGATACAGACACTAACTTGAAATTCAAATGGGGTTTTGCGAATTGGAGTTCTTTTTATCCTGATAATGCAATTGATGAATTATATTTTATCCAACCTAATTATTTAAATAATACGGTTAATTACCAACATAAAAACAGCCCTGAATTTGATGAAAAAGCGATTCTTCGGACTAGTTTTGAAACCACAAAGAAGATAAAACAAATTCGGAATATTCTAACATTGACTTCTTGGGCAAAGTACTTTGAATATGATGATTTACAAGATTTACGAAAAATAATAATTCAAGAATTAGTCTATACAAATAAAAGTTTGGAGGAAATAAAACGCGAAATACAACAACTTTAAATCATAAATTATGAGTAGAAATACTGAAAAAAACATTAAAAAGCACAATGATAAACTTCATAAAGCGCAATCAAAAGTAAAAAATGCTGAAATTTTGCGTAAAGAAAAATTGAAAGAAATTGTAAAGAAGTTCAATCAAAAAAACGCTAGTTCTAATGAAATTATAGGCAAAATTAATTAAGAAACATAACTTAATATCTTGTAAAATAAGAATACAAAAGGCGCTACAAATATTACGCTGTCTAATCGGTCGAGAATTCCACCATGACCAGGCATTATTTTTCCGCTGTCTTTTACGCCAGCGATTCTCTTGAATTTGGATTCTATTAAATCTCCTATTGTACCCATAACACCAACAATTACTGCGATTATTGTCCAAATCAAAATTGATTTATCACTAAATTGTAGGCTGGCTTTAATGTAATATCTTGATATTAAATAACCAGCTACTATTGCAAAAGTAATTCCACCAATGAAACCTTCTATTGTTTTTTTAGGGGATATCTTTTCAAATAATTTATGCTTACCAATAGATTTCCCTACAATATAGGCAAAGGTATCGTTCGTCCAAATCAGAATAAATAATCCAATAATGATTTTTGGATTGTAATCAATAGCTCCAAATGAAATTTTAGTAATAAAAACAAAAGGTAGAATTATATATCCTAATATATAAAGATATTTCGATGAAATACTAATAGTTTGAATGTTATCGTAGAATAAAAAAAGTATGCATTTTATAGAAACTACTAACGTAATGACTAATAGAATGATATCTAATTGTATTGTATTAATTGAAATGTTTATTTTACTTTGAAATAATTCATTGATTGTTTTAGTAGTAATTTTATTGTAGCTGCTAACCAAAGTTACAGAGATATAGAAAAAAGCTCCGAATAGGATAGGAATAACTTTGTTGATTTGAATTAGATTACAAAACTCAAATATAGTAATGATTAAGAAAATTCCAAATAGAACAAAAAAACTTTCTGTAGAATATAGAATGGAAGCAAGTAATAAAAGTATGTAAATAGCCCCAGATATAGCTCGTTTTAGAGTTTCATTCATCTTATAAATCCTCTAAAAGCAATAAATACAGATTCTTAGCGGAACTTCCATAATGCAAGAAATCTTCTTCTTTTACTTTTTCAAAATATTTAATAGTCGTAATATTTGTAGGATAGTCTTTTTCGTATTTCTTCTTAATCATACGAAGTCCGTCACTTGTACTTTCCACAATTTGACTTGTAGTTGCTAAAATGATAATGTTTGTAGGTAATTCGTTTGGTTTTTTTTGTTTAATCTGGTTTGATGAAAATAAGATTGAACCTTCTTCAGCAATCAAATTTTCGCAAGTAGCTAATAGAAATTTAGGATTTGAAGGTTTGTCATAAGTTAGTTTATTATCATCTAACATATTATATAGTGCTGGGTCAAAGCATAAAACTTCAGATTCGAACCAATCATTTTCTTCTAAAATATTTTCAAAGTGCTCTTTAACTTCCCCAAGATTTTCACAATATAAAAATTTACCTCCATTTTTTTTGAAGTTAAATGTGAATCTTTCATCAACAGGTAATGATAAGTCTGATCCTGAACGGTTGAATTCACTATGGTTTTCTTCTTCTGAGGATTCCTCACCAGAACCAAAAAATTTTCTAAAAAGACTCATATTATAGCTTAAATATTTAGTTTGTTTATTCAAAACATCCAAAGATAAAAAAATCTTAATTCAAAAGCATTTTTGAATTAAGATTTTTTAAAAAAAGTGTAAAAAAGTATATTTTAGAGTGAAGTTTCTTCACTTAAATTTTTATCAAAAGATCGTTTTCCGAAAATTGTTTCTAAATCATCTTTAAAAATAACCTCTTTTTCAATTAAGATATCCGCCAATAAATTCAATTTATCTTTATTTTCATTTAGAATTTGAATTGCTCTTTGGTATTGTCCTTCAATCAACAATGAAATTTCTTTGTCAATTATCATTGCAGTATCTTCGGAATATGGTTTTGAAAAGTTATATTCACTTTGCCCTGACGAATCATAATAAGTGATATTTCCAATTTTTTCATTCAATCCGTAAACCGTAACCATTGCTCTGGCTTGTTTGGTAACTTTTTCTAAATCGCTTAAAGCACCTGTAGAAATTTTATCAAAAACAACTCTTTCCGCAGCTCTTCCGCCCATTGTTGCACACATTTCATCTAGCATTTGATCTGGACGAACAATTAAGCGTTCTTCGGGTAAATACCAAGCTGCACCTAAACTTTGTCCGCGAGGAACAATAGTTACTTTTATTAATGGTGCTGCGTGTTCAAGCATCCAACTTACGGTTGCGTGACCAGCTTCGTGAACAGCAATTGCTCTTTTTTCTTCAGGGGTTACAATTTTGTTTTTCTTTTCTAATCCACCTACAATTCTGTCAACAGCATCAAGAAAGTCTTGTTTGTCAACCGCAGTTTTGTTGTGTCTTGCAGCAATTAAAGCAGCTTCATTACAAACATTTGCAATATCAGCTCCTGAAAATCCAGGTGTTTGTTTTGCTAAAAAGTCAGTATCTAATCCTTCCACTTTTTTCAAAGGTGCAAGGTGAACATCAAAAATTTCTTTTCTTTCACGAACATCTGGTAAATCAACAAATATTTGTCTGTCAAAACGACCCGCACGCATCAATGCTTTATCCAAAACATCAGCTCTATTGGTTGCGGCTAATACAATTACATTTGAATTAGTTCCGAAACCATCCATTTCTGTAAGTAACTGATTTAGTGTGTTTTCACGTTCGTCATTTCCTCCAGACATATTGCTTTTTCCACGTGCTCTACCAACAGCATCAATCTCATCAATAAAGATAATAGCAGGTGACTTTTCTTTCGCTTGTTTGAATAAATCTCTAACTCTTGAAGCTCCAACACCAACGAACATTTCCACAAAATCTGAACCAGATAAAGAGAAAAATGGTACTTGTGCTTCTCCAGCTACCGCTTTCGCCAATAATGTTTTTCCTGTTCCTGGGGGACCAACTAATAAAGCCCCTTTTGGAATTTTACCTCCAAGATTAGTATATTTTTCAGGATTTTTAAGAAATTCTACAATTTCTTGTATTTCTTCTTTTGCTCCTTCAAGTCCCGCAACGTCTTTGAAAGTAGTTTTAATATCTGTTTTTTCATCAAATAGTTTGGCTTTAGATTTTCCAATATTGAAAATCTGACCACCTCCGCCACCTCCAGCGCCACCATTCATTCGTCTCATTATGAAAATCCAAAGTCCTAATATAAGGACAAACGGAAGTATCATTTGTAAAAGTTCACTCCAATTGCTTTTTGGCAAGAAGCTATATTCTTTCAATTGTCCCGCTTTTACAGCTGCTTCCAACTTGTTTTGGAATATCTCATCATTTCCAATATCGAAGGTATAATGAGGTCCTTTATTAGGTCTGTTCAATAAATCTTTTGCAACTGCTTTATGATTTGCTTCTTTTAATGCCGCAGCAGTTAGAAAAACATCAGCTTCCGTTTTGTTATAAACAATTACTTTTTCAACTTGTCCTTTTTCAAGATATTCATTGAATTTTGATGAAGATGTTTTTAGTGGTTCTTCAAAACTTGAACCCCCAGTTATAAAGCTTATGAATAAAAAAATCAATGCAACTGCACCATAAATCAACCAAGGATTTATTTTAATTTTCTTAGGATTTTGATTGTTTTCTGTAGCCATTTAATAATATTTCTTTAGTATTTATTAGCAATTGTTGTAATCTTAGCATCACCCCAAAGGCTTTCGATGTTGTAATATTCTCTAATATTTTTTTGAAATACGTGAACTACAATATTCACATAATCCATCAAAACCCATTCTGCATTTTCCATTCCTTCAACGTGCCAAGGCTTGTCTTTTATTTCTTTTGAAACTGTTTTTTGAACAGAATTCACAATTGCATTTACTTGAGTATTTGAATTTCCATTACATATAACAAAATAATCGCAAGCTGAATTATCAATTTCTCTCAAATCTAATATGTCAATATCGTTCCCTTTTACTTCCTCAATTCCCTTAATAATGTTTGCTAGTAAAACATCATTGCTATTATTATTTTTAGCCATTTAAAATTTTATATTTTTTGCAAAGTTACCATTTTTTGTGCTTAATTTTGAACCTTAACACAAGTTTAAATTCTGTAGCACCTTTTAATGATATGAAATTAATCAAACTCGATGCCATAGATTCTACGAATGATTTTCTAAAGGCGCTGTCAGGCAAACAATTACTTGAAAATTTCACCGTTGTTTCTGCCGAAAATCAAACCAATGGCAAAGGACAAATGGGCGCGAAATGGGATTCTGAAATCGGTAAAAACCTTATTGTTAGCATCTTAATTAAAGACGTTTTAAAAAACAATACTGAAATTTTTGATCTTAATGTTGCGATTGCACTTGCTATAATTTCATCATTAGAAACCCATACCATTCCAAATTTAGCTATAAAATGGCCAAACGACATATTGTCAGACAATAAAAAAATTGCAGGCATTTTGATTGAAAATACGATTAAAAATAATGGCGAAATTGTTTCTATCGTTGGATTTGGTTTAAATGTGAATCAAATTAATTTTGACGAACTTCCAAAAGCAACTTCTTTAGCGGTTGTAATGGGTTCCGAATTTGATAAAGAAATGCTACTTCTCAAAATTGTTGATGCAATAAAAACGAATATTGCCGTTTTGAAAAATGGTTTAGCATCCGATTTATGGTTGGAATACAATCAAATACTTTTCAAAAAAGGGGTTCCAATGCCTTTTTCCAATTCCAAGGAGGAAAAATTTATGGGAATTATTCAAAATGTCAATTCATTCGGACAATTATCTGTTTTATTAGAAAATGATGCCATCGAAACTTTTGGAATAAAGGAGATTCAAATGCTTTATTAATTTACATTGAAAAATCTTCCCCTAAATAAAAATTTAACAATCCAGTATTAAACAATAGTTCATATTTTGAATTAATCAATTCTACTTGTGCATTTTTATAATTCGATTTTGTAAAATTAAAATCGTTACTATTAATTTTTCCCAATTCATATTTTAATAAATCGGCTTCATAACTTTTTTTAGCAAATTCAAATGCAATTGTTGCTGTTTCTTGTTTTTTATTAGCTGCTTTTGTATCATTTATGGCTTGTAAAATCACTTTTGAAAGTCTATTTTCTTCCATTTTAGTTTCTAATTTTGCTTGTTCAAAACTCAATTTATTCTGTTTTATTTTAAATGTAGTTTCAAATTGATTGAATATTGGAACTATTAAACTTAGTTTTAAAACTGAAACTAAATTTTTATTTATCTGATCATTATAAGTAGTATATGGGTCGCTATCACTGAAGTTTGAACCGTAAGTATATTTCAAATTTAAAATTGGCATTTTTGCTGATCTTGCCAATGCAATTTCGGTTTTTGCTTTATTTTCAATCCATTTACTCATTGAATAAGACGGATTTATTGCAACTGCTTTCTTTGTGATTTCATATTCGTTTGCTTCTAATTTTGATTTTTCAGAAACTAAAAAGGCTGGTTTTATCAATTCTATGTCTCTTTCTAATGGAATGTTTAAAAGTTGTTTCAAATCGATATTATTTGTCGTTAATTGATTTTGATTGGTCAACAAAATCAATTCTTCAGAGGCTTTTTGAGATTGAATTTTGAATACCTCACTTTCAGATATTACACCAGAATCGAATTTTAATTTTGCAAATTCCAATTGTTTTTCACTGCCTAATATTTGTTCTTTATTGGCAATTATTAACTCTTGAATATATAATATTTCTATGAATTTTTGTGACAGCTCAATAGTAATTTCATTTTGTATTTTTTGTTGAAATGCCTTATTTATTTCAACTTCTTGCTTTGCAGACTTTATGGCTTTCAAATTATAAAAACCTGAAAATAAAGTATATAATCCGGAAATATTTCCTGTATAAGCGATTAAATTTTTATCAACAAACCCATTTGTTGTTGGATCGATTTCCCTTCCCCAAGAATATTTTTTTTCAGAATATCCGTTAATTACGGGCAACAATTGACCAACATTTGTTCGAAGTTTGTAAACCGCAATTTTCTCAGAAATAGAAGCACTTTTTATTGATAAATTATTCTTTACAGCTAAATTCACACAGTCTTTATACGTTAGTTTTTCTTGGCAAAAAACCAAATTTACTTGCAAAATGACAAAAATTATTAAAATTGATTTTCCCATAAATATTAATTTACACTTTCATCAATTGTGTTGAATAGTTTCTTAATTATATACTCAAACAGTTGCATTTTTTCTATAATGATTTCGCCCTTCAAAACATAACCCGCTTTTAATCTAATATTAGGATTGTACTTTTCCATATTTGCCAAACAATAATACGTTTTGTCAACATCTGAAGGCGATACGTAGGATATTTTACCTTTTATAGCGCCATATTTATAGTAATTATAAGCGTCTAATTTCATGTTTATTTCTTGCCCTTTTTTCACATAAGCCAAATCTTTTTCTTCCAATTTTATCTTGGCATAAAAGGTTTCTTTTTTGGGTGCAATTATTGTCAACACATCGCCTTTGTTGATGATTTCAAGGTTTTGTTTGGCGTTTAATAATGTTGAGATTGTTCCATTTATTGGCGAAATAATCAATAATTTACCTAATTCATCTGAAATGTAATTTAGATTGTATTTTTTATCTGCAATAAGTCCCTGAAGTTCAATAATATCTCGGTTGTAATTCTGAATTTGGTTCTCAATATCAATAATCGCTCGCTTCAAATCGTTATTGGTTTTCTCATAATTATTGGACAAATTTTCAAAATCATAACTCTTCAAACTGAAATTTGATTTGCTATCCAATTGCCCCTTTTTATCTTCTAAATTTTTGTTTTTTGTGTCAATTAACTCATATTTTGAGATAGCACCTTTTGAAAATAAAATAGAATCGGTTACATATTTCTCAGATAGAATCGATGTTTGTTGATTGGAATAGTTAATTTTAGTGTTCAATAATTTAATTTCTTGCTCTGCTTTTTTTCTATCAGTATTAAATATATTGGATTGGATCTGCAACAATTCTTTAATCGAATTTTCACGTTCTTTTGAGCTAGCAATTAATTTTTTATTGATTGCAATTTTGTTAACCATCATTTTGACATCCATTTTTGCAACATCAAAATCGGATTTTGTTTTTTTATTTTCCAATATAAAAATGGTGTCACCTTTTTTAACTTCTTGACCTTCTTTGAAGAAAACATTCAATATTCGGACCTCATTTGGCGCATTTATTTTCAATTGTGGCGTGTCAGAATAAATCTGTCCTTCTTTGAATTTCACGGAATCATTTAATTGTAAGGTAAAAAACAATGCAAATGTTAAAACTACAATTCCAATGAATAGTTTGAATACTATTTTAATAAAGTCGATTGCGTTCGTGTTATAATAAAAAGAGTTTTCCATCTTGAATTTTGTATTTTTTAGTAAAATTTATATTTAATATTGACTCGTGTGAAATTATAATGTAAGTTTTTGAATAATCGTTTTCAATTAGAATTTCAACTTTTTTCCTAGTTTCTTTATCCATTCCCGAAAGCACTTCGTCTAAAATTACTATTTCGGCTTTTGAAAAAATAGTCCTCAATAAAAGAATTTTTTTCCGTTGCCCAGTTGATAAATTCTTCCCGTTTTCACTAATAATAAATTCCAAACCGTCTTCTTTTGAAGCTATAAAATCATAGAAATTGATTTGCTTTGCCTTATTTAATATTTCTAATATTGGAATATCTTTTCCTAAACAAATGTTGTTTTTAATCGTTTCATTGAATAAAATATCTTCTGTACTAACCAGCAATATCTTATCTTTCATTTTCTCCTGATTATAAAATTTCCGATCTCTTTCATTGATTAAAATTGTTCCCGAAACAGGGGTGTAAAGCGTTGTCAGAACTTTACTAAATGTCGATTTTCCAGAACCATTTTCCCCTTCAATCTTGATTTTTTCTAATTTATTGATTTGTAAATTGATGTTTTTCAATACAGGTTCATTTGATAAATACCCAAAATTTAGATTTTTAAATTCTAATTTTTCTATTTCAAAATCATCAATTCCGCCTTTTGCCTTTTTTTGTATTTCTTCATCAAAATCCAAATATCTTTTTAGGATTACTTCATTTTCTTGAAGCGATAAATTATCTTCTAAAATGCTTTTTAAAGAGGAAAATACTTTTGTTGACAATGCAATGAAAGTGATGATTTGTCCCAATGTAATCAACTGATTTACCATTGCTGATTTTGTTAAATTCAATATTATAAATACAGTTGAGACGATTACTATCAATGAAACCACAATTTTATTTATCAAATCAACATAGCCATTTTTAAGTTGGATTTTTAAATAATCATTAATGCTAGAAAATATTTTATCGGTATTGAATTGTTCGATTTTAAAGCTTTTTATCACTTGAATTCCTTCAACTTTTTCCATCATTTTTGATAGAAAATCAGCTTTTCTAATGTACCGCAAACGTTCATTTTGTTTCAAATAAGGGGTTATGAATTTGAACCATCCAAAAAATAAAATCATCACGCCCAGAACTACCAAAGTCAGCATTTTATTTATAAAAAATAAGATGATTAAGGAATAAACGGACACAAATAAATCTACTAAAATGCTGGTAAAGAATTTCAGAAAAAATGATTTCAGTTTCAAAGCGTCGCTAACTCGTTCCATTAAATCGCCCTTTTTATAGGAATGGATGTAGGATAAACTTGAATTATTTATTTTTTTATCAAATGAAAACAGGAAATATTTATCTAAAACATTTCCTAAATGGATTCCCACAAATGATTTATAAATGGTTGTTATTACATCGAAAATTTTATAAATTCCCAATCCAATTATGAATAAAACCAACGTGTTTAAGTTGTATGACGGCAAAATATCATCTATCAATATCTGATTGGTAAATACCGCAATTTGGGCTGTACTAGCTGAAAATAATGCAGCAAATATATAGATGTACCACAATTTTTTAAACTTACCCAATTGCTTGAAAAGTTGCCAATACAAATTGCTGTTTTCTTCTTTTGGAACAGCTACATTTTCATCTTCAAGGTTTGGTTTTGCAACCAATATCAATGGTGATGAATTTTTTATGCCATTATTATTGAATTTTAAAGTCTTGAAATTTTTTGGAACGGATGCTATTTCTTGGTTTTTCAATAAATCCAAAAGGAATTTTTTTTCGGTTTCAAAATCTTTAAATCCAAAATTATCTTTCAAATAACCGAAATAGGTCAGTTTGTTAAAAAGTTTTGAATGTCCATTTTCAACTAAGCTTTCGCTGAAATTTATATTGTATTCTCCTAATTCTTGTGTGCAAATCGCTTCTATTTTATCTTCTGTTTCGGCTAATTCCCAATCGTTTTCCGTGTATTGTGCTACTTTTTTTATCTCTTGCAACGACAAGTAATATTCCCGTCCTTTTCCCGAATCAAATACTTTTAGCTTTTGACCTTTCAATCCATTGATAACCACATAATGCAATCCTTTTTTCGTGTGAATTGGAAGTATAAACGGAAATAATTCCTTTATAGAATTTACATTTCCGTTGATATGATTTACATCTAATAACTTAAAATTTGCATTGAAACCATTGGAATTTAGAAACGTTTTTATATCCGAAATCCTCGACCCTTTTTCCTCCAAAGGGACATTTTGTTCAATGTATTTTCGAGAAATGTTCTTTTGATGGATATTAAAAACAGTTTTTATAGAACTAATTCCGCCATCATTGCTTTTTAATTGTGGGTCTGTAATTAACATAAATTTATTTGTACTTTAAAAGAAATTTTCATTACTTTTTAACTATTGTATTTCAATGAGTTAAGGTAAATTAAATGCTCTGTTTGTACAAAAATGTTCTTCAATCAACGGGTTTAATCGACAAAGTGCTTTTTAAAATTTAAGACAAAAAAAAATACCTTTTAGAAATTTCTAAAAGGCATTTTTCAAAATATTTTATTTTCTTTAAAAGCTATAATTTATGCATATTATCGGCTAAAGTTTCAATAAATTTACTAATTGGCCCTTTTATCATCATCGCCATCATTGCGTTAAATTTGCCTTCAAAAAGCAATTGAACTTCCGATGAAGAATCAGAAATACTATCTATTGTTGCGGTTAATGTAAAAGGTAATTTATCGCTTGCTGCTCCTAAAACAATTTTAGAATTAGCTGTTTTTTCCTTCATTTTCAATTTAATTTCTGGCATTCCTTTCAATCCAAAAATAAAAGAATCAGCATCAGTAACTTCAAATTTCGCAATGCTTTCGGGCATTAATTTTTCAAAATTTGTAACATCACACAAGGCTTCAAATAAATACGAAGCAGTTTTTTCAACGGTAACTTTTTGACTTTCTAAGTTCATAATTTAATTGTTATATTTTTCGTAAACGGTTGTTGAATTGGGTCTGGTAACGGTTAGTAAATTTCCATTTAATTGGAAGCTCCAATTTACTTCAGTTGTTGTGTGAATTGTATAAATTTTTAATTGGTTATTAATTTTTTTATAGTCATAAAATTCCGAATTACTTCCAGATTGGCAGGGTTGCGAATAACTACCGTTTGAATCTGGCAAAGGATATGACCAAGAAAGTGTTCCAAAATCACTTATGAAAACTTGGTCATTCATTAACCTACAATCTGGTTGATTTGGGTCGGAAACTATTTCAGGAACAATGCTTTTTATAATCCACAATCCGACAAACTCATTCAAGTTATTGGAATCGGAGCTACAATTCAAAAATAGAAAGGCTAAAAAAAGCAATACAACTCTTGAATTCATAAGCAATTATTTTATTTCTAAACTCCCCAAGTCGAAGGACTTTTTCTCCAATTCTGCAAAGCCAATTCTTCTTCTTCGGTGATGTATTTTTTAGAAACTGCCAATGGCAATAAATTTTCGTAATTGCTTAAAGTATATAAATCGACATTTGCATTTTTGAAATTTTCAGTTGCAATTTCAAATCCATAACTAAAAATTGCAGCCATTCCTTTCACATTTGCACCTGCTTCTTTCAAAGCTTCTACTGCCAACAGGCTACTGTTTCCAGTACTTATCAAGTCTTCAATGACTATTACATTTTGTCCTTTTTGCAAAAATCCTTCTATCTGATTTAGGCGACCGTGTTTTTTTGGTTCTGGTCTAACGTACACAAATGGAAGTCCCAAACTTTCCGCAACTAAGATCCCAATTCCAATTGCTCCAGTGGCAACACCAGCAATTACATCTGGTTTTCCAAATTGTTTTTCAATGTTTTTAGAAAATTCATCTCGGATGTAATTCCTAACCGCTGGAAATGAGAGTGTTATTCTATTATCACAATAAATTGGTGAATTCCAACCCGAAGCCCACGTAAAAGGATTTCGTGGATTCAATTTAATTGCATTTATTTGTAAAAGCAATTCGGCTGTTTTTTCGGCTGTGTCTTTATTAAAAATCATAGTACAAATGTATAAAGTTTTTGTCAACGATAAACCACTTTTCTTAACAAATGAAATCTT
>CANFVB010000043.1 GCA_947450355.1 Bacteroidota bacterium | reverse complement strand
GTTCCGCAAGTAATTATACTTACTTCGGCATTTTCAGAAAGTGGAAGAATTTGACCAATTACTTTATTTGTAAATAGGATAACGATTAAAAAAGAGTAGAGTAGGGTCTGTTTTATGCGATACATATTAGATGTTATATGTTTAAAGTTATATGTTTAAAGTTAAGCTGCATCGCAATATTACAATTCTTATTGAATACTCTATCTAAAAATACTTAAATCTACTTTTACCGAGAAAATATTAGAATACAAAGCAGCACTTTGATCTCCTAAATCGGTTAAAGCATAATCAATCTGAATTCCTTTGTACTTGAATCCCAAACCAACATTGGGTTGAAATCCTACTTTTTTTGTATTGTCAATTTGCACCACATTTTGAAAATTTCCAACGCCTGCGCGAATAAAAACCAAATCGGTATAACCGTATTCAAATCCTAAAGCCGGGTCAACGCTTAATCCTTCTGTTGAAAAAATAGCATTGGTTCTTGCAAAACTCATATTTAAATTGGCTGCAGCCAAAAGACTGGTGTCGTTGTGGAATTCAAATTTTTTCGACATTCCAAATTGTGCTTTTGGCAATGTTATTTCAGTGTTCTCCGGAAGTTCTTGATTTTGTCCGCCAATTGCATCTTTAATTGAATTGTATGCTGCTTCGTCAATTGCCCAAACATTATAGGTTGTGGTAATGTCTCGAAGCATCAAACCGAATTTCCAATCGTTTCTCGTGAATTGCAATCCAACATCAAAACCAAATCCCCAAGAACTCGCAAATTTCCCAATAATTCTTCGGATTACTTTTGAGCTTACACCATATTGAAAACCTGGAAGTTGAAGTTTTCGAGCATACGAAAAGGTCATTCCATAATCGGCAGTTGAAAAAAGACTGATTCTATTGTAATCGATATTTCCCTGACTATCAATTAATTGTGTGGTATTCATAATGTTATCCACGCCGAATCGAATCATTGAAATTCCCCACGCACTTTGGTCGTCAATGGGCGTTGCATAAGCAGCATAATCGTATTGAGCGATATTGGCAAAATAACTAGCGTGCATCAAAGAAACTTGTTTGTCTTCCAATCCGATGAGTCCCGCAGGATTCCAATAGCCAGAATTCACGTCGTTAGAGCTTGCTGTTACTGCGTTTGACATCCCTAAAGCTGCTGCATCGACACCAATATTCATAAATTCATTGGAATATTTCCTCGCCGTTTGTGCAAAACTTAAGGTTGTAGTAAGTGCGAATACTATGAAGATGTTGTTTTTCAAATGAAATCAATTTACAAACTTGAAGTTTGTGATTTTTTACCAAAAATATACATTTTTAATGACGTTCTTACTTTGTTTTTCTAAATAAAAGCAAATGTTTCGGATTACTTTAAAAATCTATTCTAAAAACGCACTTGTCTTTAACTTATTGTATTAAATTTGCGTTCTTTGTTTTAATAAATTAATTCTCAATGACAATAAAAAGACACATTCCGAATATAATTACACTTCTCAATCTATTTTGTGGTTGCGTTGCCTTAGTTTTTGCCGTAAATGAGAATTTTGAAATGGCATTCTATTTCGTGTGCTTGGGAATTTTCTTCGATTTCTTCGATGGTTTTTTCGCTCGATTGCTCAATGTTTCAAGTCCGCTTGGATTGCAATTGGATTCTTTGGCAGATATGGTTACCAGCGGTTTTGTTCCTGGATATGTTATGTTTTTACTACTTTCCAATAGTGTAAATACCGATTCGTCATTAGCGTATTTTCCTTATTTAGGATTTATAATTACATTGGGTTCTTGCTATCGTTTGGCGAATTTCAATATTGACACGCGTCAAACCGATTCTTTTATTGGATTACCAACACCTGCCAACGCACTGTTTATTTTGAGTTTGCCTTTAATTATTAAATATTCTGATTCTTTGATGGCATTAGAATTGCTGACTAACAATTGGGTTTTATTGGTAATAACACTTTTAAGCGCTTATATTCTAAATGCAGAAATTCCCTTATTTGCATTAAAAATCAAGAAATTCAACTTTAAAGATAATGCCTTACAAATTGTATTTGTACTGATTTCACTGATTTTATTAGTGTTGTTTCAATTTTCGGGCGTCGCTATGGTAATTGTATTCTATGTATTCTTGTCGGTAATTATGAATTTGATTTCAAGTAAAAAAGCATAATTTTTACCATTTAAGGCATTTAAGTTCATTTAAGTTTTAAAAAATCTGTGCGAATCTGTGTAATCTGTGGCGAAAAAGTCATTCTATTTTTTTTACCATATAAGGCATTTAAGTTCATTTGAGTTTTAAAAAATCTGTGGAAATCTTTTTAATCTGTGGCAAAAAAGTCAGTCTATTTTTTTAACATTTAAGAAATTTAAGTTCATTTAAATTTTAAAAAATCTGTGGAAATCTGTGAAAATTTGTGTTGTATTTTTTGATCCTTAAAATCAAAATCATCACTATTTTATATGTCCTTATATGCCTTATATGGTAAGATTTTTTTACTATTTAAGCTAAAATAATTCGTGATAATTCGTGTTTACTAAACTAAAATTCCAATTTCTTTTTTCTTAATTCAAAATTCTGCCCAAGATAAACCCGTCGGACCATTTCATCTTCCACTAATTCTTCTGGGGTTCCCGCTTTTAGGATTCCACCCTCAAACATCAAATAGGTTTTATCTGTAATTGCCAATGTTTCTTGAACATTATGATCGGTAATTAAAATTCCAATATTCTTATTTTTTAACTGCGCTACAATTCTTTGAATGTCTTCTACGGCAACAGGGTCAACACCTGCGAAAGGTTCATCTAATAAAATAAATTTTGGATCTGTAGCCAAACAACGTGCGATTTCAGTTCTTCGGCGTTCTCCACCAGAAAGTAAATCACCACGATTTGTACGAATATGATTCAAGCCAAATTCAGCAATTAAGCTTTCCATTTTGGCTTCTTGTTCTGCTTTTGTATGTTTTGTAAGTTGTAAAACACTCAAAATATTGTCTTCCACGCTCAATTTTCTGAAAATAGAAGCTTCTTGTGCCAAATATCCAATTCCTTGTTGCGCTCTTTTATACATTGGATAATCGGTAATATTCATATCGTCAAGATAAATATTCCCCGCGTTTGGTTTAACCAATCCCACAATCATATAAAAAGAAGTCGTTTTTCCAGCGCCATTTGGACCTAATAAACCAACGATTTCCCCTTGATTTACTTCCACAGAAATCCCTTTTACAACACTTCTTCCTTTGTATGTTTTGACTAAATTTTCTGCTCTTAATATCATTTATTTTTGGTTATTAGATTTCTTAGATTTTTAGACTTCTTAGATTTTTTAGATTGACAAACAAATAGACAAAATTAAATAGGTATATTTTGGGATTTTTAAATAAATTAACAAATTTTATTTTTAGTAGTCTAAAAATCTATTAGTCTAAGTTGTCTATTTTGTCTGATTATTCTCTTCCAGAGCTTCCCAAAATTCATACGCTCTTCGCAAATGAGGAATCACAATTGTTCCGCCTACTAAAGTTGCAATTCCCATTGCTTCCATCATTTCTTCTTTGGAAACACCTTCTTTAAAACTCGTTTCAAGGTGGTATTTCACACAATCATCACAACGCAAAACGGCGGAAGCTACTAATCCTAAAAGCTCTTTTGTTTTCACATCGAGTGCCCCAGCAGCATACGCATTGGTATCTAAATTGAAAATTCTTTTGACGATTTTGTTATTGTCTGCCAATAACTTTTCGTTCATTTTTGTACGGTAATCGTTGAATTCAGATAGGATTTCAGACATTTTCTTTGTTTTTATTTTTATATACAAATACCGAAATAAAGATACTTGCTTCGTAAATTAATAACATTGGAATAGCAACAATAATTTGGCTAACCACATCTGGTGGCGTAACAATTGCTGCGATTAGCAATACAATAACCACCGAATATTTTCTATATTTCCTTAAAAATAGTGGCGTTACCAAACCTAATTTTGTCAAGAAATAAATAATTACTGGTAATTCAAAAAATAATCCACTCGCAATCACCGATGTTTTCATCATACCTATATAAGAGTCAATTGTGAACTGATTTTGTACCATTTTGCTAATCGAAAAAGTAGCACAGAAATTAATCGACATTGGAACAATTACATAATATCCGAATAACACACCCAAGAAGAATAATATGGAAGCTATAAATATAAATACGCGTACATTTTTTCTTTCTTTTTCATATAATGCAGGACTGATAAATTTCCAGAGTTCCCATAAAATAAATGGAAATGCAAGTATAAATCCAGCGGTAATACACGTCCAAATGAACATATTTACTTGTCCTTCCATATCGGTATTCTGAATTATAAACGGCAATTCGGTAATGCAAATGCTATCGGCAAAGCCCAATTGATGGGACAAATCACAGAAAAAAGTGTACGTAAAAAAACTAGGGCTTGTTGGTGCAAATATTATAGTATCAAAAATAAAATCACTAAAAAAATAGGTAACTACTGCCATAATTAATACTGCCGAAGTGCTTCGAACCAACAACCATCTTAATTCTTCAAGATGATCTAAAAACGACATTTCATTCAACGCTTTCTTTGCCATTATACAATTCCTTCTTTTAATATATCATGCAAATGCAACACCCCTTTGTATTCTTCATTTTCAAGAACTACCAATTGTGTGATTGAAAAATCCTCCAAAATATTTAAAGCATCCGTTACCATGTCTGATAATTGAATCATTTTTGGACTTTTTGTCATAATATCTTTTGCAGTTAAGTGTGCAAAGGTATCGTTATTATTCAGCATTCTACGAATATCACCGTCAGTAATTATTCCGATTACTTTATTATTTTCGATAACGGCAGTAACACCCAGGCGTTTTTCTGAAATTTCAAAAATAACTTTTTTGATATTCGTTTCAGGTGAAACTTCAGGTTTGTGGCTTTGATCGAGCATATCGCCCACGCGAAGTAATAATTTTTTTCCCAATGCGCCACCAGGATGGTATTTTGCAAAATCTTGAGGATTGAATTCTCGAAGTTCCATCAAACAAACAGCAAGTGCATCACCTATTACCAATTGTGCGGTGGTACTATTTGTAGGCGCTAAATTATTAGGACACGATTCTGAATCTATGGTGGTGTCTAAAATAAAATCGGCGCCTTTTGCAAGAAAAGAAGTCGTATTTCCAGTAATTGCTATTAATGTATTTCCGAAATGTTTCACAATTGGAACCAAAACTTTAATTTCGGGACTGTTGCCACTTTTTGAAATACAAATCACCACATCTTCGGGTTGAACCATACCTAAATCGCCGTGAATTGCTTCAGATGCGTGCAAAAATAGCGATGGTGTTCCTGTAGAATTCATTGTTGCTACGATTTTTTGTGCGATAATGGCACTTTTTCCAATGCCCGTGACAACCAATCTGCCTTTGGAATTGAAAATGATTTCTGTAGCTTTTACGAAGTCATCTGTAAGTAAATCAGCTAGTTTCGCTATAGATTTGCTTTCAGACAGAATTGTCTTTTTGGCAATTTCCAAAATATTTTTGTTTGTTTTCAAAACAGTTTTTTATAAAGTTTGTATATATTAAAGAATTATGTATCTTTATGTGCCACAAATTTATGTAAAATACTATTAACTAAGAATGAAATCTACCGAAATTGACATCCATAAGGAATTAAAAAAATATTTTGGTTTTAACCAATTTAAAGGATTGCAAGAACAAGTCATTAGAAGTCTTATCTCAGGCAAAAATTCATTTGTAATTATGCCAACTGGTGGAGGCAAATCACTTTGTTATCAATTGCCGGCATTAATGAATGAAGGAACAGCAATTATTGTGTCGCCATTAATCGCATTGATGAAAAACCAAGTTGATGCCATTCGGAGTTTGTCTTCGGATATTGGAATTGCCCACGTATTAAATTCCTCGTTAAATAAAACAGAAATCAATCAAGTCAAAAAAGATATTACTTCTGGATTGACAAAATTATTATATGTTGCACCAGAATCTTTGGCGAAAGACGAATACATTAAATTTTTAAAGAACATAAATATTTCATTTGTAGCCATTGACGAGGCACATTGTATTTCAGAATGGGGTCACGATTTCCGTCCTGAATATAGAAATTTAAAAAATAGCATTAAACTTTTGGGTAACGTTCCCGTTATTGGCTTGACCGCAACTGCAACGCCAAAAGTGCAAGAAGACATTTTGAAAAACCTTGAAATGGCTGATGCCAATACTTTCAAAGCTTCCTTCAACAGACCTAATTTATATTACGAAGTTCGTACCAAAACGAAGAATATTGAATCGGATATTATTCGTTTTATCAAACAACACAAAGGAAAATCTGGAATTATTTATTGCTTAAGCCGTAAAAAAGTTGAAGCAATTGCTCAAGTTTTACAAGTAAACGGAATTAGTGCCGTTCCGTATCACGCAGGTTTGGATGCGAAAACCCGGGCAAAACACCAAGATATGTTCCTTATGGAAGATGTTGAAGTGGTGGTTGCAACCATCGCTTTTGGAATGGGAATTGACAAACCCGATGTTCGTTTTGTAATTCATCACGATATTCCAAAATCATTAGAAAGTTATTACCAAGAAACAGGTCGTGGCGGTCGAGATGGTGGCGAAGGTCATTGTTTGGCTTATTATTCCTATAAAGATGTAGAAAAATTAGAAAAATTCTTATCAGGAAAACCAGTTGCAGAACAAGAAATTGGTTTTGCATTGTTACAAGAAGTTGTTGCTTATGCAGAAACTTCGATGTCAAGACGTAAATTTTTGTTACATTATTTTGGTGAGGAATTCGATAGCGAAACAGGTGAAGGTGGCGATATGGACGACAATGTTCGTAATCCAAAAACCAAAGTTGAAGCTATGAATCAAGTGGTAAAACTTCTTGAAATTGTTCGCGATACCAAACATTTATACAAATCAAAAGAGGTCGTTTATACCCTTACGGGGAAAGTAAACGCAATGATAAAAGCACACAGAACAGATATTCAAAGCTTTTTTGGTTCTGGAGCTGCATTTGAAGAACGCTATTGGATGGCGTTATTGCGTCAAGTTTTGGTTGATGGTTTATTATCAAAAGACATTGAAACGTATGGAATTATAAAAATCACCGAAAAAGGATTGAATTTTATAAAAAACCCAGTTTCTTTTATGATGTCTGAAGATCACGAATACAACGAATCTGAAGATGAAGCAATTGTTACAGCGGCTAAATCTTCTGGAATTGCTGATGAAGCGTTGATGTTGGTTTTGCGTGATTTACGTAAGAAAGTTGCCAAAAAATTAGGTGTTCCGCCTTTTGTGGTTTTCCAAGATCCGTCACTTGAAGATATGTCGCTCAAATATCCAATTACAATGGATGAAATGGGAAATATTCACGGTGTTGGCGAAGGAAAAGCCAAGAAATACGGGAAAGAGTTTGTTGATATAATTCGTACTTATGTAGAAGAAAATGACATTCTTCGTCCCGATGATTTGGTCGTTAAGTCAACTGGTGCCAATTCAATTAATAAATTATACATCATTCAAAATATCGATAGAAAATTAAATCTTGATGATATTGCTCGAGGCAAAGGCTTGAATATGGATGCTTTGATTAAAGAAATGGAGCAAATTGTCTATTCTGGAACCAAATTAAACATTAAATATTGGATTGATGAAATTCTTGATGATGAACAACAAGAAGAAATTCACGACTATTTTATGGAGTCGGAATCCGATAATATTGAAGAAGCCTTAAAAGAATTTGATGGCGAATATGATATTAATGAATTGCGATTTATGAGAATTAAATTCATCAGTGAGGTTGCAAATTAAGTCGAAAGTTTTAAAGTCATAAAGTCTTAAAGTCCAAAAGTGGAAAATAGAAATTTTTTGCATTTCACGTCGTTCGACATTAAGACATTCGACATTTGACTAAAACACCTCACCCCGATGTGGTTTTAATTTATCACGAACAGCAATCATATTTTCATCGGTTACAACCATAAATGCTATGGCGTGCATCTCATTTAGAATTGTAAATCCTGTGATATTCAACGGTAATTTTTCTGCTGAAATGTATTCTTTGAGGTGAATTTCGTGGTGTTCGGCAGTTTTTGCAGCTGAAGCACCTCTAAAATCCCAAATTAATTTTATTTGTCGTGACATATTTTTGTTTGTTGGTGCAAAGTTAAGTTTTTACCACAAAAGACACAAAAGTTTAACCACAAAAGGCACAAAAGTTTAACCGTAAGGAGCACAAAGATTAGAAAAGTTTAACCGCAAAGGGCGCAAATTTTTTAACAGCAAGGAATGCAAATGGGAAATTAATTATGAATAATAAGTTTTGAATTTCTCGAATTTTTTTAAGTCTATTATCTATTTTTCTATTATCTCTTCGTCTATTATCTTTCATCTTTAAATCAACCTACATTATTATTCCACTTCAAATAACTACTTTTGTAATTCGATTAATTAAAATAAAATGCCTCAAGAACTTCTACTTCAAGTATCGCCTGAAATTGCAACAAACGACCAACTTCTAAAAGAGTATGTTGCAAAATTGATTCGTGTTTCAAATAATGAAATCAAGCACATTTCCATCTTGAAGCGTTCTATTGATGCCCGTCAAAAGGCAATAAAAATGAATTTGAAAGTGATGATTTACTTTCAAGGTGACGAATTCATTGAAGAAAAAATCCAACTTCCAGAATATACATCCGTTTCCAATGCGCAAGAAGTTATTGTTGTTGGCGCTGGTCCTGCAGGACTTTTTGCAGCTTTACAATTAATTGAATTGGGCTTAAAGCCAATAGTTATCGAGCGTGGAAAAGACGTTCGGGGTCGTCGTCGTGATTTAAAAGCCATCAATGTGGATCATATTGTCAATGAAGACAGCAATTACTGTTTTGGCGAAGGCGGTGCAGGAACTTATTCTGATGGAAAATTATATACCCGTTCCAAAAAGCGTGGCGATGTAACTCGAATTTTAGAATTATTAGTCGCATTTGGTGCTTCCGCAGATATTTTGATAGAAGCGCATCCGCATATTGGAACCAATAAATTACCGCAAATCATTCAGGATATTCGAGAGAAAATTATTGAAATGGGAGGAAAGGTACTTTTTGAAACCCGCCTCACGGATATTTTGATAAAAAATAATGAAGTTCAAGGAATTGTAACGCAATCTGGAGACACCATTCTTGCCAATAAAATCATATTGGCAACTGGACATTCCGCTCGTGATATTTTTGAATTGTTAGACAGAAAAAAAGTATTTATAGAGGCGAAACCATTTGCCTTGGGCGTTAGAGCAGAACATCCACAAACCCTAATTGACAGTATTCAATACAGTTGCGATTATCGTGGCGAGCATTTGCCACCAGCACCGTATTCAATTGTGAAACAAGTAGGAGGTAGGGGAATGTATTCTTTTTGTATGTGTCCCGGTGGTGTAATTGCGCCTTGTGCGACAAGTCCTGGCGAGGTTGTAACCAATGGTTGGTCGCCATCAAAACGAGATCAAGCGACTGCTAATTCTGGGATTGTAATTGAATTAAAATTAGAAGATTTCAAGCCTTTTGCTAAATTCGGAGCCTTGGCAGGATTAGAATTTCAAAAAAGTATCGAACAAAAAGCATGGCATTTGGCTGGGGAATCTCAAAAAGTACCAGCCCAAAGAATGGTCGATTTCACCCAAAACAAAGTCTCCGCATCCATCCCAAAAACGTCCTATGTTCCCGGAACAACTTCGGTAGAAATGGGGCAAGTTTTCCCGGGTTTTTTATCGCAAATATTGCGAGAAGGTTTTTCTGAATTTGGAAAATCTATGCGGGGTTATCTAACAAATGAAGCCATTTTACACGCACCAGAATCCAGGACTTCTTCACCTGTACGAATTCCTAGAGATGCTATTTCTTTAGAACATTTGCAAATAAAAGGACTTTATCCTTGTGGTGAAGGCGCTGGTTATGCTGGTGGAATTATTTCTGCTGCAATTGACGGTGAGAAATGTGCTATTAAAATTTATGAAGCGTTACATTTATAATACAAATGTCATTTAAAACGAAAACGATATATTGAAAATTATTTATTCAAAAATGCTCTTTTCTCTTACAATATCGTAAAATAAATTAACTAAATTAAAATAATTTAGGATAATGATAATTCTTCCATTTTTACTCTTAAATACTTTGTAATAAGCAACTTCCAATATTTATAAAGTGTAAATTTGTAAAAAAATAGCGACTATGAGTTTTATACCCGAAGAATTTCAAATTGCAGCTCCGTTAATTCAAAATACCTACTTGGTAAACGGAGAATTAAAAGAATGGAATGGCCCTACTACTGATGTTTTTTCCACAATTTCATCTACAGAAAGTTATGCCCCAACACTTTTAGGTTCTATCCCAACTATGGGAGTTTCAGAAGCCAATGAAGTTGTTGAAGCTGCTGTAAATGCGTATGATAATGGTCAAGGAATTTGGCCAACAATGAAAGTGACGGATCGGATTAAGTGCATGGAGAATTTCGTGAATCAAATGAAATTGACTCGTAATGAAGTCGTTAAATTTTTGATGTGGGAAATCGGAAAATCCTTACCAGATTCTGAAAAAGAATTTGATAGAACGGTAGAATATATTGTTGATACGATTGAAGATTATAAAAAATTAGATAGAAATAGCGCTCGATTTACAAAAAGCCAAGGCATTAATGCAATGGTTCGTCGTGGTCCATTGGGTGTTGTTTTGTGTCTTGGACCTTACAATTATCCTTTAAACGAAACTTTTTCCTTGCTAATTCCTGCAATTATAATGGGAAATACCGTGATTTTCAAACCAGCAAAACACGGAGTTTTATTAATTTCACCTTTGTTGGAAGCCTTTAGAAGCAGTTTCCCAAAAGGAGTTATCAATATTGTTTATGGACGAGGTCGTGATGTAGCTTCGCCAATTATGGAATCTGGGAAAGTCGCTATTTTGGCTTTAATTGGAAATAGTAAATCGGCTATTGCTTTGCAAGATCAACATCCAAATAAAAACAGATTGCGTTTGGTTTTGGGTTTAGAAGCAAAAAATCCTGCAATTGTTTTGGCTGATGCCGATTTGGATTTGGCGATTCAAGAATGTGTTGCGGGAAGTTTATCTTTTAACGGTCAACGTTGTACTGCGTTGAAAATTTTATATGTTCACGAATCCATTGCGGAAGAATTCAATAAAAGATTTGCTGCCAAAGTTGATGCACTTGCTTTTGGAAATCCTTGGGATAAATCAGTATTTTTAACGCCATTACCAGAAAAAGACAAACCAGCTTATATCCAAGAATTGATTGACGATGCTACAAGTAAAGGCGCCAAAGTAATCAATGCGAAAGGCGGTCAACATTCCGACAATTATATTTTTCCTGCCGTTTTATATCCTATAAATAAAGAAATGCGTGTGTATCACGAAGAACAATTTGGACCAGTTGTACCAATTCTGACATTCAAAGATATTCAAGAACCATTGAAAGATATGGCAGAATCAAATTACGGGCAGCAAGTGAGTTTGTTTGGTAGAGACATTAAAACCATCGCACCACTTATCGATACTTTGGTAAATTTAGTTACCCGTGTTAACTTAAATAGTTCTTGCCAACGCGGTCCAGACGTGTATCCGTTTACAGGTCGAAAAGATTCTGCTGTGGGAACTTTAAGCATTCATGACGCCTTACGTTCGTTTTCCATTCGAACTTTCGTAGCGTCAAAAGACAATGAATATAACAATGAAATCTTACAGGCTTTGTTGAATAGTAAAGAATCAAATTTTATCAATACCGATTATATTTTGTAGTACTAATGTATTGAAAATCAGAACTGATTGTATAACCGCAAACACAATAGAAATATTTTTTTGCGGTTTTTCTGAATAATTAGGATTTCATTCCACACGCGTTAAACTTGTCACAATTTCAAAATCTGATGAAAAACCATTTCTTTTTTTGTATTTTTGACAAGCAATACATATTTTATGACAGAAGAACGAGTAATATTGGTAAATGAATTGGACGAACCAATAGGAACGATGGAAAAAATGGAAGCACATGAGAAAGCTGTTTTGCATCGTGCATTTTCTGTTTTTATTTTGAATAAGAACAATGAAATTATGCTCCAACAGCGCGCACATCAGAAATACCATTCCCCCTTATTATGGACGAATACGTGTTGCAGTCATCAACGTGTTGGAGAATCGAATATTGAGGCTGGAACCAGAAGATTGAGAGAAGAAATGGGTTTTGAAGCCGAACTCAAAGAGTTGTTTCATTTTATTTATAAAGCTCCGTTTGATAATGGTTTGACCGAACACGAACTGGATCACGTGATTATTGGTTATTTTGATGACGAACCTCAAATCAACACCGAAGAAGTTGAAAGTTGGAAATGGATGAAAATCGAAGATATTAAGGAGGATATGATTATCAATCCAGAATTATATACGATTTGGTTTAAAATAATTTTCGATGAATTCTACCATTATTTAGAAGACCATAAAATTTAAGAAGATTAAAATGTATTATTTTGGAAACTGATTTCCGAAATATAAATTCACAAATATGAGAGTTACCATAAGTAGAAAAGCACATTTTAACGCCGCGCACCGTTTGCACAGAAAAGATTGGACATTTGAAAAAAATGATGCGGTTTTTGGTAAATGCAACAATCCTAATTTTCACGGACATAATTATGATATGACAGTTAGCGTAACAGGGCAAATAGATCCTGAAACGGGTTATGTTATGGATGTGAAATTCCTTTCAGATATTATTAAAGAAGAAATTGAAAACAAATTTGATCATAAGAATTTGAATTTGGATGTTCCTGAATTTCAAGATTTGAATCCTACAGCCGAAAATATTGTAGTTGTGATTTGGAATAAAATCAGAAGCCGAATTAAACCCGAATTTGATTTGGAAGTAGTTTTATACGAAACGCCCCGTAATTTTGTAACCTATAAAGGAGCATAATGGAATTAAAAGTAGGAGATAAAGTCCCGAATTTTACAGCAATTGATACAAATGGCGTTACTTTTGACAGTCAGAACGTCATTGGCAAAAAGCCAGTTGTACTTTATTTTTATCCAAAAGACAATACACCAGGTTGCACCGCTCAAGCCTGCAGTTTCCGCGATCAATATGAAGATTTTATCGATTTAGGTGCTGAAGTTATTGGTGTTAGTAGCGATAGTGTTGCAGCACATCAAAAATTCACGAAGCAGTATAAACTTCCTTTTATTCTTCTGTCAGATTCCAATAAAAAAATCCGAAACCTTTTTGGTGTTCCTTCGGGAATGTTTGGATTATTGCCCGGAAGAGTGACGTATGTGATTAATAAAGAGGGTATTATTGTTATGGTTTTTGATAGTATGTTGGCAACAAAACACATTTCAAAAGCACTTGACGCCATTAAAAAAGTAGTATAATTATGAAATTTGAAAGTTATCCGTTACAATTTGACCCTATTCTGAAAGAAAGAATTTGGGGAGGCGAAAAATTAAAAACAGTCCTTAACAAACCAATAACTTCTTCAATAACAGGAGAAAGTTGGGAATTATCAACCGTAGAAGGCGATGTTAGCATAGTTTCCAATGGTGTTCTGAAAGGAAAATCACTCACAGAATTAATAGAAAATCATCCAGAAGAAGTTTTAGGAACTGCGGTTTATAAAAAATTCGGAAAGCAATTTCCGTTGTTATTTAAATATTTGGATGCCAAAACCGATTTGTCAATTCAAGTACATCCCAATGATGCGTTGGCGAAAAAGCGACATAATTCTTTTGGAAAAACAGAAATGTGGTACATCATGCAAGCTGATGAAAATGCAAGGATTATTGTAGGTTTCAAGGAAAAATCCAATGCAAAAGAATATGTTGCTCATTTGGAACACAAAACCTTACTTGATTTATTGGAAGAAGTAAACGTTAAAACGGGCGATGTTTTCTTTCTTGAAACGGGAACGGTTCACGCGATTGGTGCAGGATTGGTGGTTGCGGAAATCCAGCAAACATCGGATATTACGTATCGATTGTATGATTTTGACAGAGTCGATGCCGATGGAAATTTGAGAGAATTGCACATTGATTTGGCTTTAGACGCCATCAATTACGACAAAGTTGAAACGCATAAAACCTATGCAAAAGAGACAAATAAATCCAATGAAATGGTAAATTGTCCTTATTTTACGACTAAATATTTACCGCTTGACGGAACAATAAACGTTTCTAAAACTTCAGAATCTTTCACGGTTTATATGTGTACGGAAGGCTTATTTCAATTGGAATACAACCAGATTACACATAACTATAAAAAAGGAGATACCCTCTTAATTCCCGCAGCGATGACGAATTATAATTTGACTGGAACCGCCATACTTTTAGAAATTTATATTTCATAGTCGGTTATAGAAAGATAATGTGTACTTTTGCAGACGAAAATTTAAATTTCAAATTAAAAAAATACAAAATGGCAAACATTAAAAATTTAAAAAAAGACATCAACTACGTTTTAGGAGATATTATTGAAGCAGTTTACTTATATGAAATCGCTACAACAGGAAAACCAACAGATGAAACGAATGCGTTGATTGATGAAGCTATTGCAAGTTTCGATGCTTTGATTACAAAAGTAAACGCTAAAAACGTTGAAAACAAAAAATCACACTTCAAACAAATCAATGTTGAATTGGAACAAGTTGCAAATCAATTGATTGCTAAAATCAACGGATTACAATAAAAATAAGTTAAAAAAAAGGTCAAATTTATTTTGGATTTTACAAATTCAATTCTATATTTGCACTCGAAATAAGTCGCCAGCGTAGCTCAGTTGGCTAGAGCAGCTGATTTGTAATCAGCAGGTCGTGGGTTCGAGTCCCTCCGCCGGCTCTTTTTAGAAAAACCATTTTACGAAAGTAAAATGGTTTTTTG
>CANFVB010000042.1 GCA_947450355.1 Bacteroidota bacterium | reverse complement strand
TGATTTCAAGTGTAGAATCAATTTCTTTAATTTTTAAAGGTTTGGAAACTTTTTTAACTTCAGAAGTTGTTGGTTTCCAAGAAACTTTTTCCTCTTTTTGGATAATTTCTTCTACAATAGTATTCCATTCCTTGCAAGCGTTGCATTGCCCCTGCCATTTAGAATATTGTGTGCCGCAACTTTGACAAAAAAACGAGGTTTTTACTTTAGCCATATTATGGTTTTTTTTCTTCTTGAATTGGTTCTGAAGGTGGTTCTTGAGTTGGTGTTTCTGTTTCTGTTTTAATTTCTTTGCCGTTTTTAGTAAACCCTTTCTTTAAATCATCTGATTTGTCAATCATCATATCCTTGGTTAACCCCCCTATTTCTTCTTTCTGATAAGCAGCTATATAATATTTTATTGCTTTTTTGTAATCCCCTTTTTTTTCAAACATTAATGCCAAATGATATTCTGCAAGCATGCTTTTTGGATAATTTTTCTGAGCCAAATTAGACAATGCATCAAATTCATCGTAGGCTTTGTTTTTTATAATAGCCGCTTCAATTGCTTTGAAATCATTAATACGAATAGGCATTTTAATCGCTAATGATTTTTCGATTATTTCGTATTTATTTTCAAGGTATTTTACATAACCAGAGGGAAGAATTGCGATTTTTTCATTGAACTCTGAAACTGAAATAGGTTGATACACTCCAAAAAATTGATACAATGCATTTGGAATCGCATGCAAAACAAGAGAGTAATGAGAGGCGCCTTTAAAATTATCAAAAAGGTAATTTAGATTTGGTTTTTTTATTATTGTGGCAGCACTATCCAACTGTATAATTCTTTCTTGAGTCGCCTTTAAATCACCATCAGCAGTTGCTTGATAATAGGAAATCGGTTGGTTTATAGCTGACAATCGCTGTGGGATTATTTGTTCCATTCGAGTTGGCAATTCTGGACTTAGCGAAATATAGGCATTGAATAATGGTTGGTCTTTGTATAAATAAAAATTTAAAAAACCAGCAGTAACATCGTGTCCAGCGATTATTTTAAATGGCGCAATTCGGTATGTTTTTTCTATATATGGTAGTAATTCTTGACCAATAAATTCAAAGAAATGTTCTCCTTTTCCTTCTGGCAAACCTGTTTCTGGGTCAAAAGTACAATCTGTATAGCGTTCGTCTTTTTTGTTTTGTGTAATTCCAACGATAATAACTTCTGGTAAATCATCCCAATAAGCACCATAATTTAGAGCGCCTTGAAAAGGATCCAAAAGGTAATCGCCATCTAATAAAACTATGACAGGATATTTTTTAGTTTTATTTTTTGCATACGATTCTGGTAAGGAAACTGTAAATTCTCGATCTTCTTTAAGTTTTTGAGAAACAATAGTGTCAGTTATTTTTTGCGAATAGGATTGAAAAGAAATGAAAAGCAATAAGGATAAAATTATTTTTCTCATGGTTTACGTAGGTTTTATTGATTTTTAATAGACCTTCAAAAGGTGTAGCAATATAATAATTTATTTGCTTCTATTCAATATCGGTAAAAGTAAAAATGAAATGGCTCCCAAAAAAACTAATAATAGCATTTGAGAAGTCCAAATAATCCATCCAAAAGCATTTCCAGCGGTTTCAGAAATACTATAAAAAAGAAGTATTTTGGCAATTAGAAATGGATAAGAGCCAAATCCGCTATTTGTGAATGCAATGGCAATACTTCCAACAACAAAGGAAGTTAATACGGCTCCAAATGAAAGTGCATTGGTTTCAGGAATTACAAAAATTCCGATATAAAACATATAAATATAGGAAAACCAAATGAAAATAGTATGTGCCAAATAAGACCATTTTTTTTTCATGTGAACGATGCTTAAAAGCCCTTCTTTTAATCCAGAAATTTTTAATTTTAGTTGGATAATGAACTTTGCTTTGGAATAAAAATAAATCAGAATAAAAGTAATGAAAAGTATAAATCCAATAACTAAAAGTATAATTATTTTTTGGAGCGGTAATTTGTCTAAAATAAACGTCTTTACAATATCAAATTGAACAAAAAAAGCAACAATTATAAAGCCTAAAAGAATAATCATGTCAATAATTCTTTCAGCGATTATGGAACCGAAACCTTTGTCAAAAGGAACATTATTGTATTTTTTAAGTACCAATGCTCTTGAAATTTCACCCGATCTTGGAACTGTTAAATTCATTAAATAACCAATAGAAACCGCCATAAAATTATTGGCAAAAGTAGTTTTATAACCCATTTGATTCAATACATATTTCCAACGATAGGCACGGGAAGCGCTTCCTAAAAAAGCAATGAAAACAGCAAAATAAATATAGTTGTAATTGGCATTTACAAAATGGCTTTTTATTTCTAAAATTTCTTCCGCAGAGAATTTATTATAGGAATAAACGATTAGAAATACACCCAAAAAAAGAGGGAGTAAAATGGACAGCCATTTGCTAATTTGCTTTTTCAAAATTAGGTTAACGAATTGTCATTTTCATTCGGGAAAACCAAGGAAGGTTTGAACGATTTGGCTTCTTCAAAATCCAGTATTCCGTAAGAAATAATAATAATAATATCGCCTTTTTGAACTTTTCGTGCTGCAGGACCATTAAGGGTTATTTCACCGCTATTTCTGTTGCCCTTGATAGCATAGGTTTCTAAACGTTCACCGTTATTAATATTTACTATTGAAACTTTTTCGCCCTCAATAATATTTGAAGCCTCCATTAAAGCCTCGTCAATAGTGATACTCCCGATATAATTTAAATCGGCTCCGGTTACTTTAACGCGGTGTATTTTAGATTTTACTACTTGAATTTGCATTTTGCAAAGATAATTAATTTAATGAAATAGTGTCTATCAATCTTATATTGTTAACAAAAACTGCAATGAAAGCTCTGTATTTTTTTGTGTCAGTTTTATCTTCACAAGGCAATAAAGTAGCTTCGTCAGCAATCTCGAAATAATCTAATTTAAAATTGATTTGGTTTTCAAAAACGTGTTCAACCCAACTTTTTATATCAGATATGGATTCTGAGTTAAATTTTGATTTTACTTCCAATACTATTTTATATATAATTGCGGCGGATTCTCTTTCATTTGGCGAAAGCCTTTCGTTTCGTGAACTCATTGCAAGTCCGTTTTTTTCTCTGTAAATTGGGCAACTCACTATATTAATAGGTATGTTTTCTTTTTCTACTAATTTTTTTATGATTTGTAATTGCTGAAAATCTTTTTCGCCAAAATACGCATTTGTAGGTTTTACAATTTCGAATAAACGTTTTACAATTGTGCCAACTCCATCAAAATGTCCTGGACGAAATTTTCCTTCCATTTGATTTTCTAAACCGTCAAAATTAAAGTGTTTAGAAATGGTTGTTCCTTCATAAATATCATCCACATTTGGTGCGAAAATAAGTATGTTATCGCTTACAGATTTTAATTTTTCAAGGTCGCTTTCTAAGTTTTTGGGATATTTCTCTAAATCTTCAGGATTGTTAAATTGCGTAGGATTCACGAAAATACTTACAACTGTTATAGAATTTTCTTTTAAGGAATTTTCTACTAAAGACAAATGTCCTTCATGTAATGCCCCCATTGTTGGAACAAATCCAATAGTGGTTTTTGAACTGGAAATATGTTTTATATGCTCTATTAAAGCTATTTGTCTGTCGAAAATGAGCATGTTATTTTATTGAAATATTGTGCAAACTTAAGATTTTAGTTATTAACTGCATAAATTTTTGTAAATTTGCATGTTTTTTATTTACAATAAGTAATACTGAATTTTAATATGGAAGATAAGAGGATATTGTATGTATCATCTGAAGTAGTGCCCTACTTAGCTGAAAACGAGGTTTCTCTAATGTCTTATGATGTGCCAAAAATGGTAAATGATCAAGGCGGACAGATTAGAATTTTCATGCCAAGATATGGTAATATCAATGAAAGAAGGCATCAATTACATGAGGTAATTAGGTTGTCTGGAATGAATTTAGTGGTTAACGATTTAGATATGCCATTGATTATCAAGGTGGCGTCTATACCAAAAGAAAGAATTCAGGTTTACTTTATTGATAATGACGAATATTTCAAAAGAAAAGCAACTTTTACTGATGAAGACGGAGTTTTATTTCCAGACAATGACGAACGTGCTATTTTCTTTGCAAAAGGAGTTGTAGAAACAGTAAAAAAACTGAATTGGGTTCCAGATATTATTCACGTTCATGGATGGATGGCAGCAATGTTGCCAATTTATTTGAAACATTATTATAAGGACGAAGCTTTGTTTTCAGACACAAAAATCATAACTTCGGTCTATAGTCAATCATTTGAAGGTACTTTAAACCCTGAAATGATTAATAAAATTAAATATGATGGCGTTCCTGAAGCTAGCGTTTCTAACTTAGAGAATCCTGATTATGAAAATATAATTAAAGCAACAATTGCACATTCTGATGCTGTGATTATTGCCACTGAAAACTTGTCTCCAAGTTTAACAAAATTTATAGAATCTTCGGAAAAACCTTTTTTACCTTTCACACCGAAAGACAAGTTCGCTGAAGTATATACTAACTTCTACAAGAATTTAGTTAAATAATAATATTTTTTCAAATAAATATGCAAAATAATTCATTTTTTAAATTACTTTTTTTAGTTAGTATTGTTGTTGTTTTTGCTTCTTGCGATAAAGATTTTAATGAGATTGGTTCAGATGTGATTGGAAATGATCATTTTGGGCTTATTCAAGACGAATCAAAAACAGTAATAGCCTATAACGAAGCTACTGGATCTGTTGAAACAAGTAATCTTGCAATAAATGCACTTGGATATTATAACAATCCTTTTTTTGGAAAAACAAGAGCAAGTGTAATAACTCAAGTCGCATTAGATACTTTAAATCCAACCATTGGAGCAAATCCAACTGTTACAAAAGTAGAACTTTCAATGCCTTATTTTAGTCATTTAGTATCGTCAGATGCCACAACTGGGGACAATACATACGAATTAGATTCTGTTCACGGATATGTTACAACAGATAGTAAAAAAGTATTTAACAAAATTAAATTGAGTGTTTACGAGTCTAATTATTACTTAAGAGATTACGATGCTTCTTTAGGATTTTTATCTGCTCAAACCTATTATTCAGGTGCTACTTCTGATTTTGATATAGTAAAAAATCCAAATCGTTTAAATGACGATGCTGATGCAAGTCAAAATGATGCGTTTCTTTATAGCGCCGATGAAATTAAAACCTATAAAACAGTTGATGGGTCTCAAGTAGTTGATACAAGATCAGTTCCAGGAATGCGATTGAAACTAAGAAATCAATTTTTTCAAGATAAATTATTTGGAGCTGGTGCATCAGGAAAATTTATAAACAACAATGTTTTTAAAGAATATTTTAGAGGCCTATACTTAAAAGTTGACAATTCAGCTACTTCATCTGAATTGGGAAGTCTAGCTTTGTTGAACATTAGATTAGGTAAAATAATAGTTACTTACAATATAAACATAACGAGTTTAACTGGAATTGTTACCACAAAAGAAATGAAATTCGGAATTAGTTTGGGTGGTGGTTCTGTTAATTTATTGGAAAATGATTACAAACCAGAATATACTTCTGGAGTTACATCAAATGCAAATGCAACAACTGGCGCCTATAATTTGTATCCAAAAGGAGGTGATGGCTCTATGACTATTATTAAACTTTTTGGCGATCAAGATGTTAGAGGTTATTCATTATCCGACGGTCCTAATGGAGTTTCAGATGAATTAGATGAATTAAGAAATCCTATTGACGGTCAAAAACTATTAGTAAACGAAGCAAATTTGACTTTTTATGTTGATAAAACTAAAATGACTGGCGCTTCTGAACCTAACAGAATTTATTTGTATGATTTAAATAACCATCGCCCAATAATTGATTATTATATGGATAATTCAGTAGCTTCAAATGCAAAATTCAATAAATACTCTCACGGAGGAATTATAGAAAAAGAAACGGAAAGTTCAATTGTTGATAAACGAGGAATTAAATACAAAATCAGACTAACAAATCATCTTAGGAATTTGATTAGTAAAGATTCAACTAATGTAAGACTAGGTTTAGTCGTTACAGAATCGATTGCGAATTCTTTGAATTCTAAATTAAAAACGCCTACTTTTGGATCCGTAAATAGAATTCCAACTGCATCAGTAATGAATCCGCTTGGAACTGTTTTGTTTGGAAATAACATTCCAAGTGTTGATCCAAATTATGCCAAAAGATTAAAACTAGAAATATATTATACTAAACCAAATTAATAAAAAACATTAACCAAATAAAATAAATAAAGCATGTGTGGAATTGTAGGTTACATAGGATTTAGAGAAGCGTATCCAGTTGTTATTAAAGGTTTGAAAAGACTCGAATACAGAGGATATGACAGTGCTGGAATTATGCTTTTTGACGGAAAGGATTTAAAAGTTTCTAAAACAAAAGGTAAGGTTTCTGATTTAGAAGAAATGTCTTCAAAGGAAATCACAACCAATGGCACTATGGGAATTGGTCATACTCGTTGGGCGACTCATGGAGTTCCGAATGATGTGAATTCTCATCCACATGTTTCAAATTCTGGAAATCTTGTGATTATTCACAATGGAATTATAGAAAATTATGCTCCTTTAAAAGCAGAATTAATAAATAGAGGTTATGTTTTTCATTCTGATACAGATACAGAAGTATTGGTAAATTTGATTGAAGATGTTCAGAAAAAAGACAATCTAAAACTTGGAAAAGCAGTTCAAATTGCTTTAAATCAAGTTGTAGGAGCGTATGCAATTTGCGTATTTGACAAACAAAAACCTAATGAAATTGTTGTGGCTCGATTAGGAAGTCCTTTAGCAATTGGTGTTGGTGAAAATGAATATTTTATTGCTTCTGATGCATCTCCATTTATAGAATATACATCAAATGCTATTTATCTTGAAGATGAAGAAATGGCAATTGTGAGATTACACAAACCATTAAAAATCAGAAAAATTAAAGATGATTCATTAGTAGACCCTTATGTTCAAGAATTGCAAATGAATTTAGAGCAAATTGAAAAAGGGGGTTACGATCACTTTATGCTCAAAGAAATATATGAGCAACCAAGCGTTATAAAAGACACTTATAGAGGAAGACTTCATGCAAGTAAGGGATTAATTCTTATGGCAGGAATTGAAGACAACTTGGAGAAATTTTTAAATGCTGAGAGAATCCTAATAGTAGCTTGTGGAACTTCATGGCATGCAGGTTTAGTTGCTGAATATATCATTGAAGAATTTACAAGAATCCCTGTTGAAGTGGAATATGCTTCAGAATTCCGATATAGAAATCCAATTATAAATAAAGGCGATGTGGTTATTGCCATTTCACAATCAGGTGAAACTGCGGATACTCTAGCCGCTATTAAATTAGCCAAAGAAAGAGGCGCTTTTGTATTTGGAGTTTGTAATGTTGTTGGCTCTTCAATATCTAGAGAAACTCACGCAGGTGCTTATACTCACGCAGGTCCAGAAATTGGAGTTGCATCAACAAAAGCATTTACCACTCAAATTACCGTTTTGACAATGATTGCATTGCGAATTGCGAAAGCAAAAGGAACTATGTCAAATTCAGATTTCCACAGGTATTTACAAGAATTAGAATTAATTCCTGAAAGAGTTTTGGAAGCTTTAGAAACAAATGACAAAGCAAAAGAAATTGCGGCTATTTTTAAAGATGCGCCAAACTGTCTTTATTTAGGTAGAGGTTATAATTTCCCAGTTGCTTTGGAAGGAGCTTTAAAATTAAAAGAAATTTCTTATATTCATGCAGAAGGTTATCCAGCTGCCGAAATGAAACACGGACCAATTGCTTTGATTGACGAACACATGCCAGTAGTTGTTATTGCTCCAAAATTGGGTCATTATGATAAAGTGGTAAGTAATATTCAAGAAATTAAATCTAGAAGTGGAAAAATCATTGCAATTGTAACAAAAGGCGATACTCAAGTTAGAGATTTAGCCGATTATGTAATTGAAATTCCAGAAACTGCAGACGCTCTTTCGCCATTAATTACAACAATTCCATTACAATTATTGTCCTATCACATTGCTGTTTTAAGAGGTTGCAATGTAGATCAACCAAGAAACTTAGCTAAATCCGTTACCGTAGAGTAATTTTAAACGGGTTAAATTTGAATTTTAGATTATTGCTCTGGTTTTGTTGATTTTATAACAACACCAGGGCTTTATACTAACTTTATTTCTTTTCCGAATAAAAACAAGAATCTTAAAATTTATGGTTAGAATAGGAGTCTTTTTATAAAGCTGCTATTTTAACCTATTTTTTTTATATCAATTTTTGAAGTTTAATTTTAATTGTTTAATGTCAATTAGATAAGAGGTGATATAATTCTAATAATTATGAGAAACTAAAAAAAGTAATATGTAGCCCAGATAGCAGCGGCATCCTGTTGTGGCGGTGTTCGCCACAAGAGATATAGCGAATAGCAGGGGAAATCGTGTGGTACTACTAAAAATTTCTGCTCCAAAAATAATGACAAACTTATTTAGAAATTAAGATTCAATTTTTTGTAAGTATTAAAATTCAAATTGCGAAAATTTTGAAGAATAAATCCTTATTTTTGAAGTAGCAAAAAACAAAGAAAAACAAAAATGATATGATTAATAAAAAGGTAAATACAGTTCAAGAAGCTCTAGTTGGTATCGAAAACGGGATGACTTTAATGCTTGGAGGTTTTGGTTTATGTGGAATTCCAGAGAATTGTATTGCCGAATTAGTAATTAAAGAAACAAATAATTTAACTTGTATTTCTAATAATGCGGGTGTAGATGATTTTGGTCTTGGGCTACTTTTACACAAAAAGCAAATAAAAAAAATGATTTCTTCGTATGTTGGCGAAAATGCTGAATTTGAACGTCAAATGCTTTCGGGCGAACTTGATGTTGAACTTATTCCTCAAGGTACACTTGCTGAAAGATGTCGGGCAGCACAAGCGGGTATTCCAGCGTTTTTTACACCCGCAGGATTTGGTACTGAAGTTGCAGTTGGTAAAGAAACTCGTGAATTTAATGGGAAAATGCACATTATGGAAAATGCTTTCAAAGCTGATTTTGCTATTGTGAAAGCATGGAAAGGCGATACAGCTGGAAACCTCATCTTTAAAGGAACAGCTAGAAATTTCAATCCTTGCATGGCTGGCGCTGCTAAAATTACAGTAGCTGAAGTTGAAGAATTAGTAGAGGCCGGATCTTTAGATCCAAATCAGATTCATATTCCTGGGATATTTGTGCAACGTATTTTTCAAGGGGAAAAATATGAAAAGAGAATTGAGCAACGCACTTTGAGAAAAAGAGAATAAATATTATTTCTTCATTTTAATCAACTTAAGAAAAAACTTCCTTTAAAACATCCAAGGACTTTGGCTTTCTAAAACCTTCTAAATGAAAACTATAATAGTCAATTAGAATTTTTAATAGCAATTGTCTCTCAATGATATGAAAAGTTTTTAAGTCACTATCAAATTTTAGACTAAGTAATTTTTTAAAAAGGGAAGTTTCGTGAACCGACAAAGAACTTATGGCATTGAATGGAGTAAAAACCCCCTCCGTCATTTCAAAATAAAGCAAATCAATATCTGAAATATCTGGGTAAAACCCTAAATATTTTGTAGCCTCTAATAGGAAAATGAGATGGAAATTTGCCATATCATCGTGTGCATCCAGCCATAATAATGCCGTTTCTAAATAGGTAAATAATGCTTCATTTTTTTCTTCCTCATGAATGGAATAATGCATCATTTCTGATAAAAATAAAACGATAGTGCTTTTTGTTATCGTATTGTGAATAGTTTGAAAAGCAATTGCTAATTTAATTTCTTTGAAGTTTTCTAAAGTACCTTTATTTTTATGAACGGCTTCTATTTCAAGTATTGAAAAAGGTTGAAAATAGGCGATTTTTTGATTGGATTTTCTTGAGGAAAATGCATCCCTTACAAAGTATGATTTTAAGCCATCGGAAAGGGTAAAGCATTTTACAATTAAGCTTTTTTCTTGATATTTTAAAGATGAAATTACAATGGCTTTGGTTTTAACTAACATTTTCTGTTTAAAGTTTAAAGTTCTAGATTGAGATGACAAACCAACTCAAAACAAAAAATCACCTAATTATCATTACTTTATTTACTTTGGTTTCTAAACCATCTTGGGCAGAAATAAAAATCATATAAACACCCGAGGCAACTTTGTATTTTCCAAACGCTTTCGTATCCCATTCGATAGTCCCTCCTTCTGAAATTTCTTCGTAAACTAGATTTCCTTCTATATCGGTTATTTTTACCGTGCATTTATTTAAAAGTCCACTAATTTTAACAGTTCCATCAAATTCAGGTCGCACAGGATTGGGATATACATTCACATTACTCAAATCGGAACTTGCCGTCGTTGCTGTTCCTTTAAATGAAACCATTCCTTTATCGGTAGCAAAAAAAACTTCCCCAGTAGTTGGATTTATATCAATGTCATTTATTCCATTACTTGGTAAAGGAGAATTGCTACTAGTGAATCTTTGTAGGGTTTGTTGCCCATCTGATGAAAATTGAAATACACCAGAATCTGCAGTTCCTACCCATTTATTATTAGCACCATCCACAACAATATCAGTAATAAATTGCTCGTATAATAATTCTTGAGCCAATCCATTTTCTAATATTATTATTGAATTTGAAGTTAATTGAGGCTCCGTAGAAAAGCGATCTACACTTGAAAGCACTCTTAAACCGCTTGTTGTACCAATCCATAATTGATTTCTATTGTCAATGGCAACTACTCGAGCATCTACTACAGGGAGGTTTCCTAAATCTGCTCCAAGAGATATTTTTTTAAAAACATTTCCATTTTCATTGTATCCAATCACTCCGTCATAGCTAGAAGCCATCCATTTTGTGCCATTTTTATCAACAACAACTTCTCCATAACTATCCTCATAATAGCGCTGTGAGATGGATGCGATACTCACACTTGACCAAGCTCCTTGTGGGTTTAGTTTTTTTAATCCATTTTTCGACCAGCCATTTCCAACCCATAAATTTCCTGATTTGTCAAATGCGGCACCATTAATACGTATATCTTTATAATTAGGATTTGGAGGATTTAAAAGTAAGGATTCCAATGTGCTATTGCTTTCGTTGTATAAAATAACTGGAATGTCATTCTCAACTTTCAATAATCCTGAAAAAAAAGAACTAATAAAAACCTGATTTATATTATTTGGATTTACTGTGATTTTAGATAGCGCCTTGGCTCCCAAAGCCGCCGAATAAGGTGTGTTGAACCATCCGTTTTCCGAATATTTACTAAACCCATAAGTGTTTAACCCATTAAAATCATAAGTATATGGATTGTAATCCGAAGAATAACCGCCATAAACTGCCCATAAATTTTTAGTGGTAGCATTAATTGCAAAAAGTGCATTTCTTGAAGGCCCATCTGGACTTAAAAATGTGAAATTTGTAGGATTTGCAATTGTGGTGTTAATAATCCCATCCTCCAGTGTACCTATATAAATATCGTTATCGATAATTGTTGCACATGTAAATTTAGCTGTAATATTAGGGATTTGACTGCTGTTTATTTGTAATAATAAACTTAAATTTTGATTATAAACGTATATCATTGATTCCGTTGTAACCAATAAATAATTTCCGCTAGCTCTCAAATCTTTTGCTATTAAAGGAAGTGATGTAAAAGAGACGAACCCAGAACCATTATATTTAAAAACTTGCCCCCAATTTGCAGTTGCGATTAATTCTGTACCAAAAGTTTCAATTCCAGAAAACCCACCGCTTATTACCTGCGTCCATTGGTTATAATCGTTCAAATTTGGATTTGAAAGCGCTGCTCTTCGAATTCCATTTGCAGTTGCAGCATAAATAAAGCCATTAAAAACAGCCGTTTGAGATATTTTAATTTCTGTTCCTGAATCTCCAATTCTATAGGTATCACCAAAACCTAGCGTTCCTAAATTATACTGAACGATACCAAAATCGCATGAAATATAAATAATCCCATCATTTTCCATGAAATGATTGACTCTTTTTAAATTTTGATTTACTCCATTTGTGATAATATCTACAATATTCAACATTGACCCATCGGCTTCATTAACAATTATTACTAACCCATTTTCATATCCAATAATCGTTTTGTTAAACAACGCACTATGGTACATTGCTGTTATCGTTTGACCCGATAGCCCATCAATTGTATTCGTGGTTTTGAGTGTATTTGTTGCTAGGTTTTTAGAAAATAACGCATTTTCTGCAGCAGCAAAAAAAGCAGTCGGAGATTGTGAAATGTCTTTAATTTCTTTGTATGAAAAATAACCTTTCCACATTTGACTATTTTGGGAATAGCCAATTTGAATAGATAATAAGAATAAAAGTAAGGCGAAGAAATATTTCATTTTCAATTTATTAAAAGACAAATATACTACAAAACGAAATTATTTTGATTTTCATATACAAACAAAAAAACTGTTCTAACTTTTAATAAACCAATATTGATTTTTGGTTCGTTTTTAGCTTTTACTTTTTCTAATTCTTAACCATTTATTATATTGCTTAGTTGAATTTGATTGTAAATTATAACGTTTTGTAACAAATTAATAAATGATTTTTAAATTTAATAAGTAAAAATTCAGTAGTTAAATTTAATTAAAAACGATAATTAAATTATTTATATCCTGATTCCAGCTTTCACTTCAATATTTAAAACAACATTGAACGAACTTATAAATTTAAAATAACATTTTACTTTATTTAAAAACAACTGATTTTTTATCGAATTCAAGATTTTGAAATTCAACAACTTGATGAATATTTGTAACACTATTTCACATTAAATAATTGCGCCCAACGGAATCGTTTACTATATTTGGCATGAATATTAGGTTTTATCTTTATTTTAAGGGTGCTGAAATTCACAACATTTTTTAAATAAAATTATGGCATTAGATAAAACAGATATTGCAAAACGCATCGCTAAAGAAGTTAAAAATAATTACTTTGTTAACCTCGGAATAGGCATTCCAACATTGGTAGCAAACTATGTTCGCAAAGATATTTCTGTAGAATTTCAAAGCGAAAATGGAGTACTAGGAATGGGGCCTTTCCCATTTGAAGGAGAAGAAGATGCCGATATTATCAATGCTGGAAAACAAACTATTACAACTTTACCGGGTGCGAGTTATTTTGATTCTGCAATGAGTTTTGGAATGATTAGGGGTCAGCATGTAGATTTAACGATACTTGGCGCTATGGAAGTTTCAGAAAATGGAGACATCGCCAACTGGAAGATTCCTGGGAAAATGGTCAAAGGAATGGGAGGCGCAATGGATTTAGTCGCTTCTGCGGATAATATTATTGTTGCCATGATGCATGTGAATAAAGCTGGTGAATCAAAAATATTAAAAAAATGTACCTTGCCTTTAACTGGAGTAGGTTGCGTTAAAAAAATAGTTACCGAACTTGCTGTTTTAGAAGTTACTCCAAAAGGTTTTAAACTTTTGGAACGTGCTCCGGGCGTTTCGGTAGAACACATTATCGCCTCAACTGAAGCCAATTTAATTATTGAAGGAGAAATTCCAGAAATGGTAATCAATTAGTTTTACAATTGTTGTTTTTATGAATTACTTAAAACTATGTTAATTTTATAGGTTTGCATAGTATATTTCTTGCGTTTTTTATAAAAAACATACTATATACCCAAGAATTACTTCCAAACTATTATCAATAATAAAGGTTAATTTAGACTAATTATGAAATTTATTTACTGATTATTTATTAATATCAAAATAAATAGTACTTTAGCTACACTAACAAGTAAATAAAAAACCAAATGAGAAAACACTTACTTATTTTGACATTGTTTTTTTGCAGCATTTCTTTTGCGCAAACAATAGTTTCAGACACAATTAAAAAGACATTATTAGATGAAGTTGTCATTTCAGCTTCGAGAACCCCTGAAAAACTTTTGCAATCCCCTGTTACTATTGAAAGAATGGGAATTCAGGACATTAAAAAATCTGCTTCACCTTCTTTTTATGATGGTTTAGAAAATCTGAAGGAAGTTCAAATGAACACGAGTAGTTTGTCATTTAAATCAATAAACACACGTGGTTTTGCAACTGTTGCAAACACCCGTTTTATGCAATTGGTTGATGGAATGGACAATTCATCTCCTTTATTAAATTTCGTAATTGGAAATATGATTGGAGTTTCTGAAATTGATGTTCAAAGCGTAGAGTTATTACCTGGAGCATCTTCTGCTTTATATGGTGCGAATGCGTTTAATGGAATTTTATTTATGAACAGTAAAAGTCCATTTACAAGTCCTGGAATTACTGCTTATGCTAAATTTGGACAAACAAGTCAACAATCGGCTGGTTCAAATGATTATAAAGATTATGGTGTTAGAGTTGCGCATAAATTCAATAATTATTTTGCTGCAAAAGCGAATTACACGTATATGTCGGGAACCGATTGGCATGCTACTAATTATAATGACAAAACAGTTGCCGGAAGAGACAGAAGTCACTATGGTTATGACGGTATAAATGTATATGGTGATGAAGCTGCAACAATTATAGCTGCTCCAACTTTACCAAGTGATAAGGTTTCAAGAACAGGATATAAAGAAACTGATTTAACAGATAGTAAAGCATCTAATACTAAAATTGACTTTTCTCTTCATTTAAGACCTTTTGGAAATGAAAATCTTGAAGTGATTTGGCAAAGTAAATTTGGTTTTGGAAATGCAATTTATCAAGGGGCTAATAGATATTATTTGAATAACTTTTTTATGCAACAACATAAATTGGAAATCAAAGGAAAAAACTTCTTTATTAGAGGATATACTACTACTGAAGATGGAGGAAATTCTTATGACATGACATTTACAGCGATCAATATTAATAGATTAGCAAAGTCTGACGTAAACTGGTTTACAGATTACGGAAAAGCATATGCCATGTCAACTTTGATATTAGGGCAAACACCAGATCAAGCGCATGCAGGAGCAAGAAATTTTGCTGATTA
>CANFVB010000041.1 GCA_947450355.1 Bacteroidota bacterium | reverse complement strand
GTAAAAGGATTTCGTGGATTCAATTTAATTGCATTTATTTGTAAAAGCAATTCGGCTGTTTTTTCGGCTGTGTCTTTATTAAAAATCATAGTACAAATGTATAAAGTTTTTGTCAACGATAAACCACTTTTCTTAACAAATGAAATCTTTAAAGAAACAGATTTCCAACTGTTCTTGCTTGAAAGTGTTGATTTCAAACAGCTTATCGTCAAAATGTTCCAAAATAAAATTCAAAAAGCCTATTTATTTTATCCCGATGAAAAGGAAATAATGAAGGTTTTGAAGACCAAAATTCCCGTTAACAAAGCTGGTGGCGGTTTGGTTTACAATAAAAATGGCGATGTTTTATTCATTTTCAGAAACGGAAAGTGGGATTTGCCAAAGGGCGGCACCGAAAAAGGTGAAGATATCGAGCAAACATCGATGCGAGAAGTCGAAGAAGAAACTGGCGTGAATGGTTTGAAAATCATTAAAAAACTTCAAAAAACGTATCATATTTTCAAACGAAATGGCGTTTATAAACTCAAAATTACCCATTGGTTTGAAATGCAAACCGATTTTGAAGGCATTCCCGAAGGTCAAATCGATGAAGGAATTGACAAAGTAGAGTGGAAAAATCCTACACAAATTCAAGAAGCTTTGAAAAATTCTTACGAAAACATCAAATTATTATTTCAAGAAGTTAATTAATTTTTTTCTTTTGGACAGGAAAAATAGACAACTTAGAATGTTAGATTTTTAGACTTTTTAGATTATCCAAAACAACGAATTTCCGATTTCCGATAAATGATTTTGATATCGGTTATTCCAAAATAAAAAAGCCAGCGTCAGCTGGCTTTTTGTGGATTGATATGTTTTTGATTTAGGAAATTATCCTACAATAACGTCTGTTTTCATAATTTAGGTTTTTTTATTAGTACAAATATATTTAATATTATGTTTGTGAGCAAGTAATAGATGTTAAATCTTAGCTAACATCTAAAGTATCGCCTGATTTAAATTTCTTTGTGGTAATAGAATCTTTGGTGTGAAAATCTCTCACAAAAACATTCGTAAAGCCAGACAAAGAATGCTTGGCTATAATTGTAAGTCTTATAAATGAAGATGCATCCGTCCAATTTGATTCTAAATCTTCAATTGTTCTTACTCTCATTGCGTGCAAATTATTTGCATCTTCAATTTTTTTACTCGGAATGTAGGAAATGAAATTGTCTTTTAAAATTATATCTTTTCCTTGTAAATTCATACCTCCAACAGCTCCAACTTGTTTGTAGAAAGTAGGCTCAACTCTAATGTCAAAAATTTCACTATTTGTTTTATTCACAAATTTAAAAAAGTAATTTGTTTGACCTTCAAAAGTTACTTTACTAATGTGTGATGAAATATCAATTTTTACTCTTTTCCTATTTAGAAAATACATTAAAAACAAATACGACGAAAAAAGACCTGTAACAATACTTATAATAATTCCCCAAAATAATTCACTCATATTTATATCGCATTAAATTAACTTTTTTCTTTTCTTGTCTTTGTGGGTCGGATTGAAAATCCGCCCTATCCGGTGTGGGGACATATCCGAGACATCTGGGCTATCGTTTCAATTCATACCATATTTGAATAAATATTTTCCAATTTTAAAAATAATTTTTTGATTTAATTTATTTTTTTGTTTTAAATATTTTATCCTCATTAATCATTAGGTAAATAAGTAAAAATGAATTGCCCATCCAGTTGGACTAATACTTCCTAAAGAAAAAGCGTCAATTGCTGATGATTTTAATTTTGTCATTTCTAATGCGACTCCTACTGGTTTGGTTAAACGGAATTTACTACCATTATCAAATTGACCTAAATATGTCTCAGTGAATGTGTCTCGTTCACTAAAAGCTAATTTATATTGAAATGTTTCACCATTTTTTGCTTTAATTTTAATTGTTTGGCTGTTTAATTCTATTTCAGCTTCATCAAAGCTATTTACTAAATTATAAGAAACTTGTTCCGCATTATTCATAATGTTTCTTTGAAAAATTTTTGCTTTCATATAATAAATTATTTAATTTTAAATGTTTGTACTTTTATTTGTTTAACGAATATTTTTCAGCAATGTAATTATAACACTTATCAATAAATTCTTTGCCTTTATTTGCAATTTCATCTTTGCTTTTAGATTCAAAACGCCCGGTTACAATCATTTCGCTAATTTCAAGGAATTCTAGACCATTAAAACTTGAATCATTGCTTCCATTTTTATAGAATTTATTTTCGTGAAAAAGATCATAATATCTCATTTTCAGTAGCATATCTTCTGCCATATATTTTATGTTATGAATTGAACCCATTCTGCTCAAAGGATTATATTCTAAATTATTCGAGGCTATTACAGTATCAATTATAAAATCTTCTGCATTGTACAATATAATTAATCTATCATATAAATAGTTTGGATGCATTTGCTTTTTAATTGCTTTTGTTGATGCAAAAAAACCTATTTCTACAATAAATTGTATTTCATCATTTCTCTGAAAACTATTTAACTGATTTGTTAGGAAATTTCCAAGTTCTCCTATTTTATTCATTCCATTTAGTAATGCTGGTTTTTGCATCAATTCGGAAACTAAATTTCTTGTTTGAACAAATGCTTCATTTTGCCGCATAGTTGTTCTTAAAATATTTATTGTATCTAATTTTTCATCAATTTGATTTTTTCCACTAAAGAAATTACTAAAGACTCCCATTATTTATAGTTTTAAAGATTCGTGTTTTTGTATGACCGATAACTTATTTATAGGTCTGACGATGTCAGACTTATCACCCCTAAATTGGGTGGCTTTATCTGACAAAAGGCAGACTTTATTTATTTTCAAATGTAGTTTTAATTTTTTAATAAAAGCCTTGTTTGTTTTTATTTAAAAAGCCAAAAATTCAAAACAAGAAAATGACTACTCCATTAGCCCCGATTGAGGCGGTATCCTCGCAGCGAAGCGGAGAGATTGAGCCGAAAGCGGGAATTGCAATTGCAAATACAAGAGGACAATTCGCTCCAAAAGAAAGTTATAGTTTGTGTTTTGAATTTCTATTGAATGTTTTTATGTACAAAAAACGGTAGTTTATGAGGAATAAATTGGATTGCTATTTTATGAATAATGAATCTGAAATAATTCAAAATAGTTGTGTTAAAATGACCTTAAAGTGTATTTAAATCTTTGAAAGTGTCAAAAAAGCGTTTATTAACTTGTTTAAATGTTTAATTATCGATTTTTTTTTGAATTTTGATTTCGCTTTTGCTATCTTTCGGGCGTTAAATAATATGAACCTTAAACATTTAAAAATGTTAGAAGAAAAGAATGATAACCTGTCAATGAATTTAAATGAGACAGATGGAAGTGTAGAGAATGTGTTACAAGATGTGGCTCAAACAGAAATTGCAGAACCTACAGAAGATTTAGTTTTGGAAATGGAAACTGCACCTGAGGCAATTGAAGAAGAAGTTTTGGAAACTGAAGCGGAAGTTATTGTGGCTGATGAAATTCAAGAAGTTGCTGCTGAAGTAATTGAAGAAAGTGCTCCTGAAGTGGAAACGGAAACAATTGCACACGAAAATAGTACTGCTATTGCTGCTATTGAAACAGAAAATGCTGCTGAAAATGAAGACGAAACTTTAAAAGACCGTCACGAAATTCCGATGTTGAATTATGAAATTTTGTCTATGGACGATTTGATAATTGAGTTGGAAAAATTGAGTGCTGTTGAAAAGGTAATGTCTGTTAAGGATCATGTTGAAGAATTAAAAAATTCTTTTCTTGCAAAATACAACTATTTTATAGAAGAGAAAAAAGAAGAATTTGTTGCGGAAAATCCAGAAAGCAACGAAGAATTCAAATATCATTTGCCATTAAAGTCAATATTTGACCAATTATATTCTCATTTTAGAGACAAAAAAAATGCACATTTCAAGAGTTTACAAAACAATCTAAAAACCAATTTAGAGTTGCGTTTGGCGATAGTTGAAGAATTGAAAGAGCTAATAAATCCGCAGGAAAACATTAAAGATACTTTAAAACACTTTAATGAATTGAGAGAGCGTTGGAAAAATGCGGGTTCTATTCCAAAGGATAAATACAACCACGTTTGGAACAATTATCATTTTCATGTAGAGAATTTCTATGACTATTTGCACTTGGATAGAGAAGCAAGAGACTTGGATTTTAAACACAATTTAGAGCAAAAACAAAAAATTGTTGCCCGTGTTGAAGAGTTAGTTTTGGAAGTAGATGTGAACAAAGCTTTCCGTGAATTGCAAGATTTGCATAAAATTTGGAAAGAAGATATTGGTCCTGTTTCAAGAGAACACCGTGAGGAAATTTGGAATCGTTTTAGCGATTTAACCAAACAAATGCACGATAAAAGAGAAGTTTTATTTGAAGCACAAAGAGGAACTGAAAGCGAAAATTTAGCGAGTAAAAATGATATTATTTCTCAAATTGAAGTTTTAGCAACTGAAAAAGTTACTGTTCACAGCCAATGGCAGGGACAAATTGACAAAGTTGAAGCCTTGAGAAATGCATTTTTTGCTGCTGGAAAAGTTCCTGCTGATGTAAACGAAAGTACGTGGGCAGCATTTAAAACTGCGGTTCGTAATTTCAATACTTTTAAAAATTCATTTTATAAAGACATCAAGAAAGAACAACAAGATAATTTGAACAAAAAAACGGAATTAGTAGCGAAAGCAAAAGCACTTCAAACAAGTGAAGATTTTGCAACTACAACGCCGTTAATGAAGCAAATTCAAGAGGAATGGAAATTGATTGGACACGTTCCGAGAAAATATTCTGATGCAATTTGGGCGGAATTTAAAGCTGCTTGTAATCATTATTTTGACATATTAAAAGCACAGAAAAACGAAGTTAATGTTGAAGAAGTGGAAGCTTTTGAGAAAAAGAAAGCCTATTTGGAAACGTTACGAGAATTTCAATTGATTGGCGAACATAAAGCCGATTTAGATGCTATTAAATTGCACATTGAAAACTGGAAAGGTTTCGGAAAAGTGCCGTTTACAAGACGTCATATTGAAGGAAAATTCAATAAAATATTAGATGCTTTATTTGAGAAATTGAGTTTAAGCAAAAAAGAAACTGAAATGGTTCGTTTTTCTAACCGTGTTGGAAATTTATCAGAATCAAATGATACTCGAAAATTGGAAAATGAAAAGATTTTCTTAATGCGTAAAATTGATGAAGTTCAAAACGAAATTTTCCAATTAGAGAATAATATTCAGTTTTTTGCTAATACAAGAAATGCCAAAAAAGAAAATTCTATAGTATTAGAAGTTCGTAAAAACATTGCTATTCACAAAGAAAGTCTAGAAGTTTGGAAAGAAAAGCTAAAGCAAATTAGAAGTATAAAAGTTGAATAATTACTTTTAAAATAGTTTATAAAACCTCGCAAAATGCGGGGTTTTTTTATGCTTAAAATTGAATATGATATTTATCATTTTAAATTTCGATTAGTGATGGTAATTTTGATTTCAAATTAAGCTGCAAAATGAAAAATTCCCTTCTTCAAAAATACAACGTTCCAGGCCCAAGATATACGAGTTATCCAACGGTTCCGTATTGGAATGAAAGCAATTTTAATTATGAAATTTGGGTTGAAACTTTGAAGAAATCATTTATAGAAAGTAATTCTTTAGAGGGAATTAGTCTTTATATTCATTTGCCATTTTGCGAAAGCTTATGTACTTTTTGTGGTTGCAATAAAAGAATTACTAAAAATCATACGGTGGAAAACCCATATATAGCAGCCGTTTTGAAGGAATGGGATTTGTATTGTGCTTTTTTAGAAGAAAAACCAATAATAAAAGAAATCCATCTTGGTGGTGGAACACCTACTTTTTTCTCCGTACAAAGTTTAGAAAATCTGATAAATGGAATTTTTTCAAAAGCAGAAAAAGCACCGAATTATGAATTTAGTTTTGAAGGACATCCCAATAATACAACTCGTGAACATTTACAGAAATTATATAATTTAGGGTTTCGTAGAGTTAGTTTTGGTGTACAAGATTATTCCGAAAAAGTACAAAAAGCAATCCATAGAGAGCAGCCATTTCATAACGTTGCAAAAGTAACTTTTTGGGCACGAGAAATTGGTTATACATCAATTGGGCACGATATTATTTTTGGTTTGCCTTTTCAAGAAGTTGAAGATGTGATTGATACCATTGAGAAAACAAAATCGTTACAGCCAGACAGACTTGCATTTTATAGTTATGCTCACGTGCCGTGGATAAAGGGAAATGGGCAACGCGGCTTCAAAGATGAAGATATTCCAAAAGATGATAAGAAGAGAATGCTATATGAAATTGGGAAGAAATCACTTTTTGAAAATGGTTATTTTGAAATTGGAATGGATCACTTTGCTTTGAAAGAAGACAGTTTGTACAACGCTTTTCAAACGGGAAAATTGCATCGGAATTTTATGGGGTACAGTTCCTCAAAAACGCAACTTATGATTGGTTTGGGCGTTTCATCAATAAGTGATAGTTGGTATAGTTTTGCTCAAAATGTAAAAGATTTAGAAGAATATTATCAACTTTTAGAATTGGATAAATTACCATTTTATCGTGGACATTTATTAACTTCTGAAGACCTCATCATCCGAAAACACATTTTAAATTTGATGTGTCAATTTGAAACTTCTTGGGGAAATCCAGATGCCTATTTTGAAGAAATTCCTGCTATTTTAATTGAATTAGAAGAAATGGAAAAAGACGGATTGTTAGTCATTGGAAAAGATAAAATTACAGTTACAGAAGCCGGAAAACCGTTTGTTAGAAATATTTGTATGGGATTTGATTTGTTATTAAAACGTAAAGCACCAGACACACAGTTGTTTTCAATGACGATTTAATTCTTAATGGCAATTGGGTTGTTGTTGCACAAACAAACTCATATTTGATGGGGAAATATATGGAATTCCCAATCCTAAACCTCTCAAAATAAATACAATACCAATAAAAACTGCAACATAAGGAATTGCTTTTTGAATTTTATTTCTAATTGAAATCGTCAAAAATGAATTGAGATATACAATGCTACTCATCATTGGAACCGTTCCTATTCCGAATAATACCATATACAAAACCCCTAAAGTTGGACTTTGCATTGCAATTGCACCAAACAAAGCAACATAAACCATTCCACAAGGTAAAAATCCGTTTAACAATCCAATAGTGAATAATGATTTGTAGCTTTTGTTTTTAAACTGGCTTCCAAGTGTAGTTTTTATTTTAGAAATTACTTTGAAAATCGGTTTTGAAAAATTGTAATTAGCAACTACTTTTTCTGGAATTAATATGATTAGAATCATTACAATTCCTATAAAAATTGACATTTTCTGTTGCATTCCAGCCAGTAAAAAACCCTTTCCCAACATCCCAAAAATAAAACCAATTGTGGAATATGCAAATAATCTTCCAAGATGATACGTGATTATTTGAGAAACTTTTTTGGCTTGATTGTTTCGATCTACGGGTAACATCATAGCAATAGGACCGCACATTCCGATGCAGTGAAAGCTTGAAATTAATCCGAAAATGAAAGCGGTAAAAAGCATCTTTATTTAGTCTAATATTGAAAAATCTTAAATCGTAAAGCAAAATAACTTTATAACTTTTGACTATTTAATGTAAATGATTTCTTTTGTAAGGTATTGTTTACCAGAATATTGCCATTCCATATTAATGTCCCAGCGACCGCCTACCAAATTTGAAACAGGTATGAGCAAAGTTGGATTAGACAATGAAATCGGAATTTCAAAATCTAATTTTTTGTTAGACGGTCGGTAAAGAGACACTTTCCCTTTTATGTTTTTTGGCTCAAAATCATTTGGAAAAACAATTGTAATTCCCAATTTTGAAACCGTTATTATAGGTTTTTGAACCAAATTATTGGCATTTTGAATTCTAATCATTTCTTCGCCAAAATGTGCATCGTGTTTGTAATATTCTTCTACAACCAACTCATTATCATACTTTGAATTCGATTGAACTTGAAAAACGAAGTACAAAATGAAAGTCATAAATAATGCAAATGCGATTACAATCGATGTTCCCCAGTTTATTTTCATACTATTGAATTTATATTAAAATTAGTCAAAACTTCTTGGACTTAAAAAATTAGTAGTGCTCGATTCAATTTTTTTATTGCCATCATAAACGTCAATTTTGATTTTAGTTTTATCACTTTCTAATAAAAAATGGCTGATTTCTATGAATAATGTACCTTCATTCATACCTTGTCGAGGTACTTTTAAATCTTGTTCACCAACCACTTTCAATGTTCCTTTTATTCCAACTAATTTAAAGTGAATATCATTGAAATCATTATTCGTTTTATTGATAATTTTAAAAGTGTAAATATTACTAATATTATCGCCTTTGTGCTGAAATAATTGCCCTGGTAATCTCAAAATTGTTGCTTCGACATCAGTTCTAAGAAATAATAATCCTATTAAAACTCCAATTAAAATGAACAATACCGAAGTATAACCTTTCATTCTTGTGGTGAATTTGAACTTAGAATTTTTCTCAATTTCATCTTCAGAAGCATAGCGAATTAAGCCTTTTGGCAATCCCACACTTTCCATAATAGAATCACATTCGTCAATACACGCGGTGCAATTGATACATTCTAATTGCGTTCCGTTTCGGATGTCAATTCCCGTTGGACAAACGTGAATACAAAGTTTGCAATCGATGCAATCCCCTTTTCCTGTGGTCGCTCGATCTTCATTTTTATTGAATTTGGCTCGACCTAATTCTTTTTCTCCACGAACAAAATCATACGCAACGTTTATAGATTTATTATCCAATAAAACACCTTGTAATCGACCGTAGGGACAAGCAATAATACAAACTTGTTCTCTAAACCAAGCAAAAATAAAATAGAAAACACCCGTAAATATTGACAATGAAATTAAAGTACTTATGTTATTTGTTGGGCCGTCTTCAATCATTTTAAATAATTCATCGCTACTAATCAGATACGCAAGAAATACATTGGCAATTAAAAATGAAATAACCAGAAAAATGAACCATTTGAATCCTTTTTTTCTAATTTTTTCAGCGTTCCAATCTTGTTTTGACAAACGAATTTGAGCGCCACGATCTCCTTCAATCCAATATTCAATTCTACGGAAAACCATTTCTAAAAATATGGTTTGCGGACAAATCCAACCACAAAATATGCGTCCAAAAATCACTGTAAATAGGATTACAAATACAACTCCCACAATCATAAAAAGCACAAAAAGATAAAAATCTTGTGGCCAAAATGGGAAACCAAAAATATTAAAGCGACGTTCTAATACGTTGAACATCATAAACTGATTGCCATTTATTTTTACAAATGGATTGGCAATGAGAACAATTAACAAAAAATAACTTACCCATTTTCTATATTCATAGAATTTCCCAGAAGGTCTTTTAGGAAAAATAAATCTTCTGTGACCCTCTTCGTCAATAGTTCCAATGGTGTCTCTGAAAGCTTCGTCTGGTATATTTGACATTTTTTTTATTTTAAACCCAATTCACTTTGACAAAACAAATTGAGCTATTTATTTTATTTTGCTGTTGTAGGTTCAACCCAAACTTCACCATCTGGCGCTTTTGGATTCACGGGATTACTTCCTTGCAATGACAAAACATAGCTGGCTACTTTTTGCATTTCTTTAGGTTTTAAAGTAGCTTTCCAGGAAATCATTCCCTTTCCATCTCGTCCGCCATTTACTAAAGTGTGAAATACATTTTTTATTCCACCACCTAATATCCAACGATTATCCGTTAGATTTGGCCCAATTTGTCCACCGGCATCAGGTCTGTGACAAGGAATACAATTGGCAGTAAAAATGGCTTTACCTACAGCTAAATCAGCTTTATCAGTCAATAATGTAACGGTTTTTTCATCCATTAAATCTGGTGCTGTTTTCATATATTGAGCAACATCAATTTTAGCTTGTACCATTTCATTTTTAAGTTCCGTTTCTTGATTATCGCCACCCATTATTTCAAATCTAACAAGGTAAACCACAGCAAATACGATACATCCGTAGAATAAATATACCCACCAAGGCGGTAAAGTATTGTCTAATTCTTTAATTCCATCATAATCGTGAGGCAGAAGAAGTTGGTCTTCATTTTCAATAGATTCTGATTTAGTAATGGCTTTCATCATTTTTTTATACCAATCACTTTCTTTGAAACCCAAACTTTTAGCTTCTTCTAATTTTGCTTTTTGTTCCTCAGTTAGTAAATGATACGTGATGGTATCAATTGCACTTACTGTAATTTCTATTGCAATTAAAAGAAATAAAAACACCAATAGAAATACTGTTATCATTGGGAATTTCACAAATGCTGGTCTGTCGCCTGAGTCAACAAAATACTCCATTGCTCCAAAAACGGCAAAGAAAATTAGTAAAACTCTTATATATGCAGGAATTAATTTTTTCATTTTAAAAATATTTTAAAAGTTTATTTAATCGTTTAAAGGAATATTACTTAACTCTTTAATTTTATCTTTTTTATAAGAGAAAACCCAGAAGGCGAGTCCAACAAAAAAGGCGAAGAAAATCAATAGAGATGCAATTGGATAGGATTCAATTCCTTCGATAGATTCTAAATTGTGTTTGATTTGTTCTAACATAACTATTATTTTTTAATGTTATCTTTTACTTTAATATCAGTTCCTAATCTTTGAACATAGGCTATCAAGGCTACTATTTCTCTTTCATTCATTGGAACAAAAACTTCTCCTTTTGCTGCAGCTTTTCTTCTACTTTCCTCATAACTTTTCACAAAGTCAGGATCGTTTTTCAAGCTTTCTTCAATTTTGACTGCTTGCGCTCTTAAATCCTTTAAGCCATTCGCAACTTGTTCGTCAGTGTAAGGAACGCCAAGTGTTACCATCGCTTTCATTTTCTTTTCAGTTAATGAAAGATCCATCGGTTTGTTATCAAATAACCATTTATAAGAAGGCATAATTGAACCTGTTGAAATACTTTGTGGACTCCAAAAGTGATTGAAATGCCAGTTATCATTGTATTTTCCACCTTCTCTTAATAAATCTGGACCCGTACGTTTTGAACCCCATAAAAACGGATGATCATATACAAATTCTCCCGCTTTAGATTGTGGTCCGTAACGCTCCACTTCACTTCTGAAAGGGCGCACCGATTGAGAGTGACAACCCACACATCCTTCACGAATGTATAAATCACGACCTTCAAGTTCCAATGGTGAATATGGTTTTACACTTGCAATTGTTGGAATATTTGATTTTACCATAATTGTAGGAACTATTTGAATAACACCACCAATTAAAATAGCTATTATCGCAAAAATGGTTAATTGAATAGGTCTTCTTTCTAACCAAGTATGGTATTTCTCCCCTTTAATTCTTGCATTTCCAATTTTTTGTAATTCAGGTGCTTCGGCTAATTCATCTTCAATTTTTGAATTTGCTCTAACGGTTTGGATAATATTGTAAACCAAAACCAACATTCCTATTAAATATAAAGTTCCTCCAACGGCACGCATTGCATACATTGGCACAATTTCTTTAACTGTTTCAAGGAAATTTCCGTACATTAAGGTTCCATCTGGATTAAATTGTTTCCACATAGATGCTTGTGTAAATCCAGCAACATACATTGGAAGAGTATATAATATAATTCCTAAAGTTCCAATCCAAAAGTGAAAATTGGCTAATTTAGTTGAGAATAAATTCCCTTTTGTCATTCTTGGAATCAACCAATAAATCATACCAAATGCCATAAATCCGTTCCAAGCTAATGCACCAACGTGAACGTGAGCAATAATCCAATCCGTATAGTGTGCAATTGCGTTTACATTTTTCAATGACAACATTGGTCCTTCAAAAGTTGCCATTCCATAACCCGTAATTGCAACAACGAAGAATTTTAAAACAGGCTCAGTTCTTACTTTATCCCAAACGCCACGCAAGGTTAAAAGTCCGTTGATCATTCCACCCCAAGATGGCGCAATTAACATAATTGAGAATACAACCCCTAAGTTTTGCGCCCAAGTTGGTAGTGCAGAATATAATAAATGGTGCGGTCCAGCCCAAATATAAATGAAGATTAAAGACCAAAAGTGAACAATTGAAAGTCGGTAGGAATATACTGGACGATTGGCAACTTTAGGAACAAAGTAGTACATTAATCCTAAATAGGGTGTAGTTAGGAAAAATGCAACCGCATTGTGACCGTACCACCATTGCACTAATGCGTCTTGAACACCTGCATAAACAGAGTAACTTTTCAATGCAGAAACTGGCAATTCCAAACTATTAAATATATGCAAAACGGCAACAGTTACAAATGTGGCGATGTAAAACCAAATAGCAACATACAAATGGCGTTCTCTTCTTTTTAGAATAGTTCCTATCATATTGATACCAAAAACTACCCAAATTAGTGCAATTGCAATATCAATTGGCCATTCTAATTCGGCATATTCTTTTGAAGTGCTGTAGCCTAAAGGTAATGAAATAGCAGCGGCTACAATGATTAATTGCCAACCCCAAAAATTTAAATTACTCAAAAAATCACTAAACATTCTGGCTTTTAATAACCGCTGAAGTGAATAATAAATCCCCGCAAACATTGCATTTCCTACAAAAGCAAAGATAGCTGCATTAGTATGCAAAGGTCTTAACCTTCCATAACTTAACCACGAAATACCGTCAGTTAAATTTGGGAAAAGATAAAAAAGAGCTTCTAATAGCCCTACCAGCATAGCCACAACACCAAAAAGAAGTGTTGCATAAATGAATTTCTTTACAATTTTGTTGTCGTAATAAAATTGTTGCATTTCCATAGATAATAATTGTTTAATTGTTTACTGATTAATCGATTTGTTGCTTGATAAAATTTCAGAATTATCTGATTCTAAATTCTCAACTTTAGGTATTTTGTGTTTTGGAATTATTAATTCATCGTCAAAAAGCATCCTAACAGATGGCGTATAATCATCATCATATTGACCCGTTTTAACCGCTCTAATAAAAGCGAAGAAAAAACCAATAGCGACTAAAATGCTTATCGAGATTAATAAATAAATGACACTCATACCCTAAAATTGTGTTAACAAAATTACTATTCGGTGTTCTTAATAAATATGACATTTGTCATACTTTTATTATTATTTGTAGGTATTATTTTATAATAATTATTATCCCTTTTGGGCGAGGGATTTTGAATAATAATTACTCATTATTGTTACGAAACTAACAATGGTAACTGTGCTTAAAGGCATAATTATTGCCGCTACTAAAGGTAATAAATTTCCTGTAATTGCGAAGGATAATCCTACGATATTATACAATAATGATAATGTAAAACTCATTTTGATAGTGGTTATCGCCTTTTTAGAGAGTTTTAAATAATAATTCAACTTCTGAAATACGGAAGCGTCCAAAATTGCATCACAAGCAGGTGAAAAAACATTTACATTTTCTGAAATAGAAATTCCAATATTACTTTGCGCCAAAGCCCCAGCATCATTGAGACCATCGCCAACCATCATAACATTTTTGCCTGAACTTTGCAGGTTTTTAATAAATTCTAATTTTTGTTCTGGCTTTTGATTGAAAATTAATTCCGTTCCTTTTGGCAATAATTTTTCTAATGTTTCCCGTTCCCCTTCATTATCTCCAGATAAAACTTTGATATTGTAATTCTTGTTTAAATTCTTGAAAAGTTGTTCTAAACCTTCTCGATATTGATTATTAAAAATATACATTCCATAATAAATATCATTAATTTTAATATGAACAGAAGTCCGCTCACCAACTTGCTCTGAATTAGAAGAAATTGGAACAGACAAAAATTGGCTTGAGCCGATTTCTATTTTATTATCATCGATTTCAGCAAGTATTCCTTTACCCGTAATTTCTTCAAAATGAGTGATTTTAAATCTTTTCCCTTCTGGTAAAAAATCATAAACCATTCGGCTTAACGGATGGTTTGAAGCACGAAGTACGTTTTTTAGTAACGTCAAATTTTCATCGGAAAGAGCAATTCCTTCATACGAAATATTCGATTTTTTATTGGTTGTAATTGTGCCTGTTTTATCAAAAACAATGGTATCCACTTTTGCCAATTGCTCAATAACCATTGCATTTTTAAGGTAGAATTTCTGTTTACCTAAAATTCGTAAAATATTACCAAAAGTAAATGGCGCGGTCAATGCCAATGCACACGGACAAGCGACAATTAGAACCGCTGTAAAAACGTTAAAAGCTGTGTTGGCATCAATAAAAATCCAATAGCCAAAACCTGAAAATGCAATTAGTAATAATATAGGTGTAAAATAACGACTGATTTTATCGGTTATGGTTTTGTGTTTTTGTTCCACATTTTTCTGAAAAACATCATTGCTCCACAATTGCGTCAAATAACTTTGCGATACAGAATGTAAAACTTCCATTTCTATGACTTTCCCAATTTGTTTTCCACCTGCAAATACTTTATCTCCAGAACATTTTGTAATTGGGATCGCTTCTCCAGTTACAAAACTGTAGTCAATTTCTGCATTTTCAGAAATTAGAATACCATCAACAGGAATGAGTTCTTGATTTCTAATGAGCAATCTATCTCCTTTTTCAACATCATAAATTGGAACACTAACTTCCGAATTGTCTTTATTAATTCTTGTAATTGCAATAGGAAAATACGATTTAAAATCTCTTTCAAAACTAAGAAAACTATACGTCTTGATTTGGAACATTTTGCCCAAAAGCATAAAGAAAATCAATCCTGTCAAGCTATCGAAAAAACCAGAACCATAATCTAAAGCAATGTCAAATGTACTTCGAACAAACATTACAATAATTCCCAAAGCAATAGGAATATCGATGTTTAACATTCCAGATTTGATACTTTTATACGCCGAAACATAATAACCACTTGCTGAATAAAAGAAACTTGGCAGTGATAAAGCAAAAATTAATATTCTGAAAAAACCACGATATTGATCGAGCCAATATTCTTTTACTTCAAAATATTCAGGGAAGGAAAGCAACATAATATTACCAAAACAGAAAAAAGCAACGCCTAATTTATAGGTTAAACTTCGGTCAATATTGTTGTTTCCAGTTTCATAATTTTCTAAACTTATGTAAGGTTCATAACCAATTGAGCTTAATAAATAAACAATTTTTTGAAGCGAAACAATTTCAGGATTATAGGTAATTCTAACCTTTTTTTCAGGGAAATTAACTTGAGAAGTACTTATTCCCTTTTGAAGACGCTGTAAATTTTCCAAAATCCAAATGCACGAACTGCAATGAATATGAGGAATGTTGAGTGAAACAAT
>CANFVB010000040.1 GCA_947450355.1 Bacteroidota bacterium | reverse complement strand
CTTCTTCTTTAACTAAATTCATCGCTTTTATAGCAAATTCATCACTTCCAATTTCATAAAGAATTTTTTCTTTAAGCCAAGCAACCATTAAAGTTTCTAAATCGATTTCAAGAATTGAAGCTAATTTTATAATTTGGTCTTTTGTTGGTTTTCGAGAACCGCTTTCAAATTTACTTATAAGTGCTTGATCAATCCCAATGAGTTGTGCTACTTCACGAGTTTTTAAGTTTTTTTTCTCTCTTGCATTTTTTAATAGTTGCTTCATCTTTAGTAACTTTTATTGTCAAGACAAATGTAGTCATTTTTTTCTTAAAAAAAAAGCATTTAACTCTTTTTTCTAAAATTCTTTTTTTATTCGATCTAAATCTCTTTTTGTATCTTGTTCTTTTAGGGATTCTCGCTTGTCGTAGGTTTTCTTTCCTTTACAAAGTCCGATTTCCAATTTTGCCATTCCTTTTTCATTGGTAAATAATTTCAAAGGAACAATTGTCAAACCTTTTGCTTGAACACTTCTTGCTAAACTTTTTAATTCTCTCTTGTTTAAAAGCAATTTTCGTTCACTTCGTGCTTTGTGATTGAATTGATTTCCAAAAGTGTATTCTTCGATATAGGTATTTATCGCAAAAAGTTCGATGCCACTAAATTCGCAAAAACTCTCTGTAATATTAGCTTTTCCAAGGCGAATGGATTTAATTTCAGTTCCAGCTAAAACAATTCCAGCAGTATAGGTTTCGATTATTTCATAATCAAATCGTGCTCTCTTATTTAATATGTTGATTGTTTTTAGCATAGGATTGCAAATGTACTACAAAATTAAAAAAATTGTTAGTAATTGGTTGTAATTTAAATCATAAAAATAAAGTTATAACTATGATTTTTATCAGTTAAATCTTATAATGTTGCCTATAAATTTGCATAGTAATTTAAAACAAAAACAAAATGAAAAATTTATTATTAGTAGCAGGATTTGTATTATTAGGATTAACATCAAATGCACAAGAAAAAGCCAAAGACAAAGGTCTTGAAGGTACTTGGTGGGTTGCAGGTCAGGTTTCTTTCGGTTCAACTGAAACAGGTGGTGCAAAAACATCATCAAATATGATTCTTCCAATTGTTGGGACTTTCATTTCTCCTTCTGTAACGGCTGGTATTGGAATTGGAAACATCAGATCAAAAATAGAAACTGGGTCTTTAACAACTTCTGACAGCAATACTTTTGTTATCAAACCATTAATGAGAAAATACTGGAATATTAGTGGGAATTTGTTTTTCTACGGTCAAGCAGCTTTGCCAATTATGATTGGGAAAGAAAAAGTTGCAGATTCTAAATACACTTCTTTTGGTTTAGAATTAGCTCCTGGATTTGATTATGTAATCAATAAATGGATGACTGTTGAAACTTCATTTACAATTTTTAATGTTAGTTCTTCAACATCAACTCCTGCTGTTGGTGATAAAACAACAACTTTCAACTTCAATGCAAATCCAATGAATTCTGTTGCAGATAGATCGGTTGGGAATTTACAAGTTGGTGTTAAGTTTTTATTCTAAAATACTTCAATTTCTTCAATAGATATTGACAACAATTTATTATTTTTGTTGGAAAGGCCGTACTTTTTAAGTGCGGTTTTTTTTAATCTTTCTTTTTCTTGTCGGTATTCATCATAATTATAACAGCTCCAATTATTCCAATGATTACCAATCCGAATATAACAATCATAATAAAAGATCCATTTCCCCAGGAATAAAGCGCACTATTTCTCATAATTATTTCATTTAAAGTTCCTCCAAAAATAAGGCTCTTCAAAAATATAATTTATGATAATTGTCATATTTATAATTATTCTAAAAATTTAGATTTCAATTCTAATGTTGGAACCAGGCAATTTTCCTTTTTTCCATACCATAAATATCTGTTCTTGGCAACGTAATCATAAAGTAAGTTCCGTAATCCGTTTGGAATCAACTTAAAGACGGTTCCTAAATGGAAAAACCCACCTAAGTTTTTAGCAATTTCTAATGCTGCCGCAGATTTGTAATTATAGGCTATCCCGGGTTCGTATAGAATTACACTGTCAATGTTTTTGTTCTCTAATCCAATATGTTTTATCATTTCTTTTCCCAATTCAGATTGTAAAGCTACAAATCGGAACACATCTTTTTTATCGTATTTAATAACAAACTGAACAGAAGCTTCGCACAAATTACAAACGCCATCAAACAGAATAATTTTTTTGCCTTTTGGAAAATCTAACATGATTTTGAATTTACAATTAGTATTATTTTTTCTTAGCTTCAACAAATTCTAATGCTTCCAAACTTACCGTTGAAGTAAAAACCCCATAGTTTACAACCGCTTTATTTCTTTCAATTTTATCAATAGTTCCAACTGCTTTACCATCAAACATTCGAACTCTATCTCCTAATTTTAGAACTGGTTTTGGCTTTTCAACTACCAAATTGGCTTTTAGTTTTTTCTCTTTTTTGGCTGCTCGAATTTCATCAACCTTAACTGTAACTTCCTGAATTACTTCCTTTTTTTTCTCGATAGAAGCTTTCACTTCCTTGGATGTCACTTTTATTCGTTTAGAATTTTCAATTTCTATGATTTTCATAAACTCGGAAACCAATTCTTTTTTGTTTTTTGTATTGAAATATTTACCCGCTAAATTATCAATTTTTTGACCAATATAAATAATCTTCTGATTGCTATCATACAATTCCTGATAACTTTCTAATTTCTGCTTTATTTTGACATTGATAGTTTCCATTTTTTTGCCTTCTTCCCGCGCTTTCGATTCTTCTTCTTTCAACGTTTGAGAGGTTTTCTCCATTTTCGAACGTTCTTTTTGTAAAGTAGCAATGGTTTTATCAAAACGTACTTTTCCGCCTTCTATTTTCTTTTTTGCGCGGTTTATCAATCCAAATGGGATTCCATTTTTCTGTGCAACTTCAAAAGTAAAGGAACTTCCTGCTTGCCCTAAAGCCAATTTATACATAGGCTCTAAGGTTTTTTCATCGAATAACATATTGGCATTCATCGCAAAAGGCAATTCGTTTGCTAACATTTTCAAATTGGAATAATGCGTTGTTATAATTCCAAATGCTTCTCGGTGATAAAACTCTTCCAAAAATATTTCTGCCAAAGCACCACCCAAATCTGGATCAGAACCTGTTCCAAATTCATCTATTAAAAACAAGGTTTTATTGTTGCACTTTTTCAAGAAATAATTCATATTCTTCAAGCGATAACTGTACGTACTCAAATGATTTTCTATCGATTGGTTGTCACCAATATCAGTCAAAATTCTATCAAATAAGAACGTTTCGCTTCTTTCATGAACCGGAATTAACATCCCAGATTGCAACATTAATTGTAACAATCCAACAGTTTTCAGGGAAATTGTTTTTCCTCCTGCATTGGGACCAGAAATCACAATAATCCGATTTTTTGTATCTAATTCAATAGTTTGCGGATGCGTAATTTGGTTACTTTCCTTATTATTTAAATATAAAATAGGGTGAAAGGCATCTTTAAAATACAACCTTCTTTCGTTGGTGATTTTTGGTAAAATTCCATTAATCCGATTGGCATATTTTGCTTTTGCAGCAATTACATCAATGTCACTCAAAAAATCTTGGTACTGAATTATTAAAGGTAAAAAAGGTCTAATTGTATTGGTTAAATACTTTAAGATCCGAGTGATTTCTTCTTTTTCTTCATATTCTAAATTACTCAATTCACGTGAATAATTTAAAGTTGCTTCAGGTTCAATGTACGCAATGCTTCCTGTTTTTGAACTTCCAAGAATAGAACCTTTAACTTTCCTGCGATACATTGCTAAAACTGCTAATACCCTACGGTTTTGCACAAAACTTTCTTTAATATCGTCTAAATAACCCAACGAATTGTATTGGGTCATTGCCATACCAAAACTCTGATTGACCTTGCCACGCACCGTATTTATATTTCTACGAATATTTAGTAAATCAACAGAGGCATTGTCTTTTATTTCCCCATATTTATCCACCACATCGTCCACCATCGCAATAATATCTTTGGTATATTCTACTTGAATTGCGCGTTTGTTTAAATACGGATAATAGTCGTCGAATTTCTTAAGATATAGTAATAATATATTTACAGAAGTTGAAATATTGGCTATTTTCCGAAAACTTCCCACTTCCAAAAAACTATCTTCAATGGCAAGAAATTTGATCTCGTGATTGATGGTTTCAAATCCGTGATTTGGAATTGCATTGTTGTTTTGAAACGAGGAAAGATATTCTGATGTTTGCATTAAAGCGTCCATCAAATCATTTTTTTCTTTGAAAGGCGTAATTTCTAATGCTTTTTGTTTTCCAATATCAGTATTACAAATTGAAGAAATAGTTTCTAAAACTGTAGGAAATTGAAGGTCTTGAAGTGTTTTTTCGTTAATGTTAATCATTATGCTTTTTAGAAATTTTACTCTACAAAAATAGACAAATGGTAAGACTTTTAGAAGTAGTTTCACAAAGTTTTCAAAGTTGTTGAATATTATGAAATGAACTGTTTTAAAAATAATACTCTTTAAACGATACATTTTGTTAATTATCTAATTTTCAGTTTTAATTTTTTTATATTTGTTAAATGAATAAAGATGAAATCATTACTACTTTAAAAAGTGAAAGACAATTCCTGAAAGACAATTACGGAGTTGAATCTATTGCTTTGTTCGGTTCTTATGCAAAAGGATTAGAACAAAATTCGAGTGATATTGATTTTTTTGTAGAATTTAAAGCTCCTTCTTTTAATTCTTTAATGGATTTATATGCTTTTTTAGAGAGTAAATTGAATTCTAAAATAGACATTGTTCGTAAAGGACCTCATTTGTCAAAGCGATTTTTAACTCACATCGAAAAAGAGTTAATTTATGTCTAACTCTGTTTATCAAATTCCTTCCAAAATTAGAAAATGCGATTCAATTAGAATTAAATAAATATGCAACTTAACTTTGGAACTTCTTGGCAAACTATTTTAGCTCCCGAAATACAAAAGCCGTATTTTAAGGATTTAATGTTGGCTGTTGCCAATGAATATATGGTAAATAGTTGTTTTCCTGCTCAAGAACTCCTTTTTTCTGCTTTTGATTATTGTAGTTTCGATGATTTGAAAGTTGTAATCATTGGGCAAGATCCCTATCACGGTGAAGGAGAAGCCAATGGTTTATGCTTTTCTGTGAATGAAAATATGAAAATTCCACCTTCTTTAAGAAATATATTTAGAGAACTAAATTCGGATTTAGACAGTTTATTTTTACCAACTTCAGGCAATTTAGAGCGTTGGGCTAAACAAGGTATTTTGCTTTTGAATGCCACATTATCGGTTCAAAAAGACAAACCCAATAGCCACAAACATTTGAATTGGGGAAAATTTACAGATGCTGTAATTCAGGAAATATCAGATAAAAAAAGCAATGTAGTTTTCCTACTTTGGGGAAATTTCGCTCATAAAAAAGGAATAAAAATTGACCGAACCAAACACTTGGTTTTGGAATCTGGTCATCCATCGCCAATGAGCGCCAATCAAGGAAAATGGTTCGGAAACAAACATTTTAGTAAAACCAATGACTACTTGAAATTAAAAGAAATTGAAGAAATTAATTGGTAATTTCTGTAAAAGCTGCTTTTTTAGAAATAATTTTTAAGACTACTAATTGGTCTTGAATTGAATTTAATTCTACTTCTGAAAGTTGTTTTTGTGACCATTCTGTCAAGGATAACCATTCTTGAATATCTTCTACTTTTTGATGGTATTTATTTGCTAAAATACTGTCAATGTTAGTGATTTCTTTAAAATTAGAAGTTTTGGCATTTATAATTTCCAATATTTTGGTTACAATTTCAGGGTGTTTTTCAAGGATTTCATTGCGAACAGCAATTACAAAACAAGGCCAAGGAGTTGGGCAATCACCAATTCTTCTGAAAACACCTTTGTCAACTAATGGTTTTGTCATAAAGCGCTCCCACATAAAATAAGCAGCGGTTCCTTTGGTTAGTGCTTCAACAGCGCCATCAATCGTATTTATGATTTCAAATTGTAGATTTTGACTTTTCCAACTTTGATTATTAGCATTTGCATACGCCATCAATTGTGATCCAGAACCCAATCTGGAAATGGCAACTTTTGTATTTTCTAAATCAGAAAGTGTTTTATATTTTGAATTTGCAGCCACATGAATTCCCCAAATCAATGGAGATTCAACATATATTTGTACAATCTTGCTCGGATTTCCTGCAACAATATCTTTTATTATTCCTTCAGTTAAAATAACGGCAATATCCGTTTCACCATTTCTTAGCATTTGACACAATTTCCCCGTTCCTTCTGGAACATCAGTCCATTGTAAGTCGATTCCATTGGCTTGAAATTCTCCGTTTTCGATTGATAAATGCCAAGGCAAATTAAAATGTTCTGGAACGCCTGCGATTTTTATTGTTGTCATTTTTGAAATTTACTCTGTCAATTTATTCAAAGTATAAGCAATCAATTCATCGACTGCTTTGTATGGATCTTCACTAAAAGTTCCCGTTGCACGATTGGCGATAATTGCGTTTAGTGACAAAGCATTGTGTCCCAATAGTTTTGAAAGTCCATATATTGCAGCGGTTTCCATTTCTAAATTGGTTATCCTATTAGCATCAAATTTGAAATCATCCATTTTAGAATTTAAGTTTTCATCTTGAATATCTAAACGTAAAATACGACCTTGAGGTCCGTAAAAACCTCCTGCAGTAGCTGTAATTCCTTTGTGAATTGTATCGCTTTCGATAAGTTGTTCTAATTTTTCAGAACAAGAAATTACGTAAGGTTTTCCTTTTCGTAAATCCCAATTGGTGTGTTTTATGAAAGCATCTTCCATTTCTGAATTTGAAATTTCATCGATCAAGTAGGAGCGGAGCATGTTGTCTAATCCTAAACCGAATTTTGCCATTACAAAACTATCCACGGGAATGTCCGCTTGCAAAGAACCTGAAGTACCAATTCTAATGATGTTTAGAGAAGTTAATTCTGTTTTTGGTTGGCGTGTTTTCAAATCGATATTTACCAACGCATCCAATTCATTCATTACAATATCAATATTATCAGGACCAATTCCTGTTGACATTACGGTGATTCGTTTGCCTTTTAAAGTTCCTGTTTGTGTTTTGAATTCTCTTTTTTGAGTTGAAAATTCAATACTGTCAAAAAACTGAGTTATTTTTTCAACCCTATTTTGATCGCCAACAAAGATAATATCGTGTGCAATATTCTCTGGCAATAAATTCAAGTGATAGACGCTTCCGTCTGGATTGAGTATTAATTCTGATGATTGTATCATATTTAGGCCCCTAACCCCCAAAGGGGAATTCCTATTGGGGTGAATAGGGTTTTGATTATTTTTTTATTTACGATATTTGGAGTTCCCCCTTCGGGGGCTAGGGGGCTACCCTCCAACGCGTTTAACTTTGAAGCCTTTTTCTTTTAGAATCGTCATGATTTTATCACGATAATCCCCTTGTATTATGATTGAATCGTCTTTAAAACTTCCGCCAACGCTTAATTTTGTTTTTAATTCTTTGGCTAAAATTTTAAAATCTTCATCGGTACCGGTATATCCTTCAATGATAGTAGTGGGTTTTCCTTTTCGTTTTTCAAATTTGCAAATCATTGGTTCTTCTTGAATCCAAAGTTCTTTATCTTCTATGATTTTTTCTTCTTCGGTTGAAGGTTCGTGATCGGGAAATAGGTTTTTTAATTGGTCTAGTAAATCCATTTTTTTTTATTTATTATGAATTTACTCCCCCTTTGGGGGCTGGGGGGCTATCAATCCTAAGTCAACCAATCTTTCGTGCAAGAATTCTCCAGCAGAAATGTCGTCGTATAGTTTAGGATTATCCCCATCAATGCAGCTTTCTAAACAATCCAATCGCATATCGCTCACAGGATGCATAAAAAACGGAATCGAATATCTCGAAGTTCCCCACAATTCTCTCGGCGGATTTACCACTTGGTGAATGGTTGATTTCAATTTGTTATTGGTATGTCTCGACAACATATCTCCCACATTTATGACCAATTCATCAGGCTGCGCCATGGCATCAATCCATTGACCATCATGTCGTTGAACTTGCAATCCTTTGCCTTGAGCGCCCATCAAAAGGGTAATCAAATTGATGTCGCCGTGAGCCGCTGCACGAATAGCATTTTCAGGTTCTGAAGTAATTGGTGGATAGTGAATTGGTCTTAAAATCGAATTTCCATTATAACCATATTGATCAAAATAAAACTCGTCTAAACCAAGATGCAATGCCAAAGCTCTTAAAACATAAATACCAGTTTTTTCAAGCATTGTATAGGCTTGTTTACCAACAATATTAAATCGTGGCAATTCAGCAACTTCAACATTATCAGGATATTCTGCTGCATATTTTGAATCCGATTCAACGTATTGCCCAAAGTGCCAAAACTCCTTCAAATCGCCTTCTTTTCTACCTTTTGCATGTTCTTTTCCAAAAGAAACATAACCGCGTTGTCCTCCAATACCTGGAATTTCATAACTGTATTTTGTTTCTAATGGTAATGCGAAAAAATTCCTGATTTCGCCATACAATTCTCCAACCAATTGATCATCTAAAAAATGACCTTTTAAAGCAACGAAGCCAATATCTTCAAATGCTTTTCCGATTTCATTTACAAATTTTTGTTTACGTTCCGGTTCGCCCGAAAGGAAATCACGCAAGTCAACACTAGGAATGTTTTGCATAGTATAAATTTTTAGCGTTTGTGGCTTTAAGCCTTGCAAACACAAATATAAAGATTTTTTTTAGATGTAAATTTTAAAGTTGGAAACTTTTTAGTTTCAATATTACAAATAGAATAAATTAATTCTTTACAACTTGTAACGTTCTTTAGTAGTTCCCTTTAAAGTTACTTTTTTAAAAACTGAATTCATACTTAGTAGTAACGGGATATCATATTAGATAATTTTTTTGTTTTTCAGTTTATTATTTATTTATTTCCAGCTCATTATTCAAATATTCAACTTCAAAATTCATGTTTAGTTTAACCTTTTTTTTATTTAAATAATCAATAATATCCCAGGGTTCTTTAACATTATAGCCTAAAATTATTTTTTTAATACTAATTTTTGGAATCTCACTATGTGCGTCTTGAAGTGTAATATTTTTTCTATGACTATAATTTTTATTATACCAATCCTCCATTCTTTCATCTAAAACAAGTTTATAAATATATCGTAATTCGTTTGAACCATTGATAACTTTTTCAATGAATAGGTTATTATGCTCATGATAAATACTATACTTATTGTCGCTAATTAACAATCTCACTTCATTTTCCCTATGAAACTTATTTGCTTTATGAAAGCAGAAAATATTAGACATCATTTCATAAAGATTGTCAGGCATAAAGTCTTCAAATTCAGATTTAAATTCAACAATTTTACTTGTTAATTGTTCAAAAACGGATAAGTTATCGTTACCATATTGAACTTTACCAAACAACAAATTAGGATTAACATTTTCTACTTCAAATATAATAGCTGCTCCAGAACCACCTTTACTATAATTCTCCCACAAATAAGTATCCGAGATAGTTTCAGGTGTATTCAAACAACTTGACAAACAAAATATATTCTGTTTAATATTTGTTATATCGTCATCATCGATTTCAATTTCAATTTTCTCTTTGAATTTATTTAAAGCTAAAGTCATTTCTAAATCATCGGTCAGATTTTCAATAGATGAAAGCCTTAAATAGCCACTTTCTAAAATTGAATCTAAACCTTGTAAAGTTGTAAAATGTATGAATTCATTTTTAGGTTCAAGTTTATAATTTGTTTCATCAAACAAACATTCTTTAGAAAGTTCACCTTTAAAACTTGTTGGAGAACTTTCACCACTCATCGTGAATTTACTTTTGTATTTCACTTTCTTAAAATACGGTTTAAAGACTCTATCCAGAAACTTATCTGCGATTTCATCAGTAACATCAACATTATTAATAGATTTAGTCATAGATTTATTTTATATTCTCAAAAACCCTAATTCATAAACCATCGGTTGTAATTTCTCACTCAAGGCTTTATACACTTCTTCAAATGGTTTGAAACTCACAGGCACAAAATCGCCACTTTCGTTGCGTTTCTTTAAAGCATTTCGCACTTGATACCATCCCACGTCTGGGCGATTAAGTTTTAATTCCTCACGAACGGCTCTAACATCGGTGTTTTGAAAATAGGCTTGCCATAGTTTTTTTCCTTCTGCAAGTACAGCTTTGGCTTCTTTGGATAGCTTTTTATCTTTTAGGTATTGCACCATAAAATCGCTCTCAAACCGATCATTGGCGCCTACTTCTTCTTCGGTAAACGGAATAAAATGATTGACAATATTCCATTTTTTATCATTCCATTCTAAATCATTAGCACTCGCGGTGAGATTACTGCCATTAAACAACATCCAAAGCAAACAATCGTTTTTAAATTCATCGGTTAATGGCTCAGTTGGAATTAAAAACTGGTCTCTGTCGTTAAGCCAAGTAGGCTTTACTAATCGTCTAACTGAAAAAACTATGGCTGCTTGCCAAAGGTTTTCCTTTGTTACAAAATATCCACCTGCATGTCCTATAGAATGAACAGAAGAAAATATTGCTGTCATTGTTCCAGAGTTCTGCAAATCATTTCCATTACAAAAAAAATGTGCAATAGTATCATTGGACCACTTTGTATTTCTAACGTGTTCTGTCTTTGTTGTTGGTGTAATTGTATTTATTAAAGGAATAACATCCAAATCATTCTTTTTTAATCTAGGCAACCATTCACTTAAAAAATTATTGCTTTGAATATTATAAAACCCTTTTTCGCCAATGGGTTTTGCATTCTTATCTATTACTTCAACAGAAATTTCATCGATATTTATTTTTTTGCCTTGATGATTTGTTTGCCATATTAAAAAACCAATAGGAAAGTTTCCTTTTAATCCATCAAAGGCTTTGCTATGAACAACAAAACCTCCTAAATATTTTGCACTCCAAAGAGTCCTAAACTTCTCAAAGTTGGGTGCATTAACATATTTTAAGGTGCTAAACATTGCAATTGTAGCAGTTGGAATTTCTCTTGATATCCTAACTAAAAATTGAATAAACAATTCTCTTGAAGCATATCCATATTCAGACATTAAACTTGCAATATTTGTTGTAGCAACATTTGTCTTTCCTTCATTTCCTTGAGAATTAGCAGCCTCTGCATAAGGCGGATTTATCAAAATCAAAATCTTTTTTCCTTCGGATATAGCTTGTCTTAATCCTTGTGGTACTTTTTCTGTAAGTGAATAATCGATGTTCCCAAAATCATCAATATCATCATTCAAATAATCATATTGAAACCTCGTGGCGGCTACACAGGTTTTGGTAGCTTTCATTACATCTACATCGGCATTGTCTAGCGTACTCATGTATATGTTGCGGGGGTTGGAGTGTTTTACTTCTAGGTTGCCCACACCGCAACACATGTCCCAAACGATGTAGTTTTTTTGCCAATTGTCGCCTAGTGTTTCGGCTAGTTTGTCGTAGGCTTTATCCACCACATTCAATGGCGTATAATAAGCCCCTTTAAAACTGCGCTCGTCTATAGGTATCAAACTATCTCGGCGTTCAAGCAAGTAGTTTCTATATTCAGCTTTGGGTGGCTTGTGGTATATTGCCCAAAACTGTCGGTAGCCCTCTTTGTTACCAAGCTTATACACTTTTCCGTTTAAGAAGAACACGGGCGAACCGTCTTTGTGCATCAATTCGGCTGGTAAATTATCATGGGTAGAAATGGTGCCATCGTGCATAATATCGGCAAAAAACAAGAGTGCATATTCTTCGTCTTTTACGCCTTCAATTTCGTTACCAATCATAACTACCCATTTGTCAAACACTTGTTTCAAGTTGTCGGGCGTGATGGGTGTGCGGATAATATCGCCTTTCTTGATGGCGTTTTTAACGGTATTGATAAACTCTTCTTCGTGGGTTTCTATCTTAAACGATACAAAGTGGGTACCGATATGTGCCGAAATAGCATCAAGTGCTTCAGGTGTATATTTGCTTGCAGAAGTGCCCCATTTGATAGTTTTCTTTTCTAGAAAAGGAATCACATCGGAACTTTTCATGATGGCTGCCTTTTGGGTATCAATCACACACAAAAACGGCGGTACATATTGTCCTTTGTTCAACGCATCTTGCACATAATGCATGAGTTGGGTAAACATAGCATAGCTAGAAATCTTGCTGTTGTCTTTGGCTTCAAACCATATTTCTTTGGTTTGTATATCGATAAGGTTTTTTTGAACTTCTTTGAGACCCAATGCTTTAATGTAAATGTCTTTTACATCTTCTTCGCTAGATACTTTTTGTAGTTTTTGGTATAAGGACATTTCTTTTTTAAATGTAAATATATTAAAAAAATAATCAAAACCTATTTAAAATCCTCTGAATCTAAAAGCAATGATTTGTATTGGTTCTGGTGTCAATTCTAATTCTAAATCTGAATATTCTAATTTATCTAAATTTCACTACTTATGATATTTTTATTACTAAAAACGAGGAAATTAAGTGATATAAAACTTCAGATGAAAGTTACCTTTATAAATAAATAATTGACTACAAACAATTTAAATTAACTACCAATAAAAGTATATCTTTGAATCTATATAAAATCCAAATTTTATAGCACAAAAAATAAAATCAATTAATTTTGAATACTATCCTTTAGCAAATGAACACAGGCGAAATACTAATTTATCAAAACCAAGACGGCAACATCAAAATTGATGTTCGGTTAGAGCAAGAAACGGTTTGGCTAACGCAGGAACAAATGGCGTTGCTATTTGGTAAAGCAAAGTCAACCATCAACGAACATATTAAAAATATTTTTGAAGAAGGAGAGCTTAATGAAGCACTGTCTTTGCACAAATTCGGAATTTCCGAATTTCAGCAAAAAGCGCCAAATTATTACAATCTTGATGTAGTTATATCAGTAGGTTATCGTGTAAAATCGCAACAAGGCACGCAGTTTAGAATTTGGGCAACCCAGCGACTAAAAGAGTACATCGTAAAAGGGTTTGCCTTGAATGACGACCGTTTCAAATCAGGCAATTCTATGAATTATTTTAACGAATTGCAAAACCGCATTCGTGACCCGAGCATGAAAATGCGAACTGGAGTAGCATATTCGCCTTTCAGAAAAATTCTTTTACCAAAAAATAAAAGAAATATATACCACCAGTATCGATTATGATGCAAAAGACGAAAAAACAATAGCTTTCTTTAAAATCGTTCAAAACAAATTGCTTTGGGCAATTTCTCAAAATACGGCTGCCGAGTTAGTATATCGTCGGGTTGATGCGAGTTTGCCACTTTTAGGGATGGTATCGTATGATAAAAAAGATTCCAAATCGGTAACAAAACAAGAAGTAAGTGTTGCAAAAAATTATCTTGATGAAAATGAAATGAAATTATTGGGTTTGTTGGTAGAGCAATATTTAGCATTTGCTGCAACAATGGCGCAACAACAAACGCCAATGTATATGAAAGATTGGATAACACGTTTGGACGGAATTCTTCAACTCAATGGCAGAGAGCTTTTGACCCACGCAGGAAAAATTAGTCACGACAAGGCGTTGGAAAAATCTAGTACCGAATTTGAAAAATATAAACTAACTCAAACCGCCATGGAGAAAGAGCAAAGTTTAAAGGAAATTGAAGAAGATATAAAACGGTTAAAAATGTAGGGGTTTTGCCTTCAATTGGAATAAATACTGACTCACTTTTTGGGATAGTATCTTGTTTTCGATATTTTAGACTCTCGACTTACGTTATGATTAATTTACTATTGCAAACTTTAAAATATTTTAAAATAATTCTTTTTAGTTTGTTCCTATTATAAAAATATTTATTATTTTTGAACTTTATTCGAAGCGAATAGCGGAAACTACTCGAGGCATTCGAACTTAAATTTTGCTCAAAAACAAGGGGTTCTAGCTGCTTTTTTTGAGCTTTTTTTTGCTCAAAAACGGAGCTTTTTGATAGTTTTTTAGAAGAAAATCTGCCAATCTGCGGTTTATTTTTCGCTATAAATACCAAAAATTAAACTGTTATAAAGAAACTTGTGGTTTAGGTTATTTTGTTTTTTCCCATTTATCATATTTTCAACTTTTTAATTTGGCTCCTTTTTCAATATTTTACACTTCTTTATCCTTTTTTATACTTCGTACGGTCTATTGATTTCAATCGTACGGTGTATTGATTTAAATCGTACGGTGTATTGATTTATATTGTGCGGTGTAAAAACGCCTTTTTTGGTTGCATAAATCTCAAAAAAAGACAAAAAAAACCTCGAGTGCGGAAACACTCGAGGCAATTCGAACAACAAAGTTGCTCATAAAAAAGGGGTTCTAGCTGGCTTTTCTAAAAGTAGTATCTACTAATAGTCTGCGCATCTTTTTTCCAGGACGAAATAAAATCCTTGTTTTCTTGATAGAAGAAGACGAAACGTCATTGGCAGTAGCCATTCCTTCTGAACTCAATCCAACTTGGAAATTTCCCAAACGCCCTACTTTCACAATTCGACCTTGACCCAACTCACGAATAATGTTTTTCTCTAATGAGATTAACACCGCATAGCAATCGGCTTCGGTAACTGTGCATTGATCTGCGATAAGCTCAGCAAGCAAATCTAAATCTACTATACCATCTGCAATTGCAGTAGCATAATACTTCTCAGGAGCCAAAAGGTCTTGAGGATTCTTCTTCGGTAATACTTTGTAAAGTATACTCATTTTGAAACATTTATTAAAATGGGGATGCTAATACAGCACCTTGCCATCTTTACAAAGGTTATGAATTAAACCCGTATAAAAAAGCCATAGTTATGCACAATTGGCAATAGTTTTTAACAATAATAAAAGTGGTTCAAATTATCATACAAAATTGCATTAAATTGATTATCATTTATTTAACAACAACAAAATCCTTAAGTGCCATAAAATATAGGAATTATTTTTTATAAGATGTAAAAGATAAATTATAACATTTAATATTCGATAAAAAAAGCATCTTCACTACGGTACAAAAATTAACTTCATTACTATCTATTTTCCAACATATAATTTCAACGAGATTTATACTCAGATAGAGATTAAATGTTGTTAGCATAATAAGGATTTTTCCTGTAAAAATGCCCCGTATGGATTATACTTGTTGAGTATAATTTGATATTATGGTTTTTGTAGGACAACATGATCCAAATGTTATTATTATTTAAAAAATATAACAATTCGAGGCTATTCTGTTATTTTTTTATACTTTTGAGGACGTTTAAAAAACAACAAAAATGAATTTCGATAGAAAGAATTTGTCCGACGCTACTTTATTAGATTTATATAAAAGAATCTTAAAACCAAGACTTATTGAGGAGAAAATGTTGAAACTTATTCGCCAAGGAAAAGTTTCTAAATGGTTTTCCGGAATTGGTCAAGAAGCTATTTCTGTTGGTATTACTGCCGTTTTAGACAAAGACGAATACATTTTGCCAATGCACCGAAACTTGGGTGTTTTCACAGGAAGAGATATTCCTTTGTATCGTTTATTTTCACAATGGCAAGGAAAAGCAAATGGTTTTACAAAAGGGCGTGACAGAAGTTTTCACTTTGGAACACAAGAATACCATATCATTGGAATGATTTCTCATTTGGGACCTCAATTAGGCGTTGCAGATGGAATTGCTTTAGCCAATAAATTAAAGAAAAATGGTAAAATCACAGCTGTTTTTACAGGAGAAGGCGCAACGTCAGAAGGTGATTTTCATGAAGCTTTAAACATTGCATCTGTTTGGGAATTACCTGTTTTATTTATCGTTGAAAACAATGGATACGGACTTTCAACACCCACAAACGAACAATACCGATGCGAGAATTTAGCCGATAAAGGTATTGGTTATGGAATGGAAAGCCATATTGTTGACGGAAATAATATTTTAGAAGTTTACAATTTAGTTTCGGATTTAAAAGCGTCCATGTTAGATAATCCTAGACCCATTTTATTGGAATTTAAAACGTTCAGAATGCGGGGGCACGAAGAGGCGAGTGGCACGAAATACGTTCCTCAAGAGTTGATGGATTTGTGGGCTATTAAAGACCCTGTTGATAATTACAGAAAATTTTTATCTGAAAATGGAATTTTAACAACCGATTACGATGCACAATTACATACCGAAATTATTACTACTATTGATGAAAGTTTGGTTCTTGCCAATGCAG
>CANFVB010000039.1 GCA_947450355.1 Bacteroidota bacterium | reverse complement strand
CTGACATTAATTTCAGCAATTTTACTGATTTATGTCGCTTTCAAAGACCATAATTTAGGGTTTTCATTATTTTATTTAGGACTTGGAATTTTAGCAATTGCATCCGCAATCCGATATACTGTTGGTAATTCTGCCTACGGATATAGAGGTTACGGAGATTTATTTGTGTTTGTATTTTTTGGATTAGTTAGCACACTCGGAATCTATTTTATGTTTGCCAAAGAAATGGATTGGTTTTTAGTATTGCCCGCAACCGCCATCGGATTTTTGAGTGTTGCAGTCTTAAATCTCAATAATATGCGAGATGAAGCATCCGATAGAAAATCAAATAAAAACACTTTAGTTGTCAAAATGGGCGGTGAAAAAGCGAAAATTTACCATTATTTTTTGGTGATTTCCGCTATGATTTTGGTTTTGGAATTTTCCTATTTCAAAGATTTCAATATCGATCAATATATTTATGTTTTGGCCTTTATTCCATTAATTAAGCACCTCGTAACGGTTTATAAAAATAAAAATCCTAAAGAATTAGATCCCGAATTAAAGAAAGTGGCGTTAAGCACTTTCGCATTATCCGTTTTGTTGTCATTAAGCTTGATTTTCTTCTTCCAAGACATTTTTGTAAACTTGTTTATGGGAGGAAGATAAGAAGCACCTAATTTTATATTTAACATTTAAATTGCATAGAAATGAAAATCACATTCTACGGTCACGCTTCGTTAGGTATTGAAATTGCTGGAAAATTCATTATCGTCGACCCTTATATTTCGGCAAATCCAAAAGCTTCTCACATTGATATTCACGCCCTAAAAGCCGATTATATTTTGCTAACACACGCCCATCAAGACCATATTCTCGATGTCGAAGCAATTGCAAAACGCACCAACGCCACCATAATTTCCAATGCAGAAATCGCTGGACATTACAGCAAAATAGGATTAAAATCGCATCCAATGAACCACGGAGGTAGTTGGAAATTCGATTTTGGCACCGTAAAATTCGTAAATGCAATCCATTCCAGTTCTTTTCCCGACGGAAGTTACGGCGGAAATCCTGGCGGTTTTGTCATCGAAGGCGAGCACAAAAACATCTATATTGCAGGTGACACAGCCCTCACAATGGATATGAAACTCATCCCGATGCGCACCAAACTCGATTTGGCAATCCTACCAATCGGCAACAATTTCACAATGGATATCGACGACGCAATCATCGCTTCCGATTTCGTAGAATGCGACAAAATCCTAGGCTATCACTACGATACATTCGGTTTCATCGAAATAAATCACGAACAATCCATCAAAAAATTCTTCGATAAAGGCAAAGATTTAATGCTCTTAAAAATCGGCGAGAGCATCGAATTATAATACATTATAAGGAAGGAAATCTCAATTATTTTTTGGAGCTATTTCCCGCTTTCCGTTTCAATCGTTTTTGCAAAATCCATTTTTTGTAAGCCCTTGCAGGAACTTCCTTTGGTCGTTCTGCAAGCGCAACAAAAAAATAGGATTTTCACAAAAACGATTTTCACTGCAATCGGGGCTATGATTTCAGTAATTAATCCTAATTTTGATTCCTAAAATCAATTTATAGTAATTCACAATACGATATTTCAATATGAACAAACAATATAAATGGGTTTTATTTTTACTGTTTTTATCGCTAAATTCCTTTGCCCAGCAAGACGGATTTTGGGATAAAGATCGAGCAACCAACAAAGAAATTGTTGTAAATGCAAGAGATAGAATTGTAGTAAAATCAGAAGATTTCCCAGTTGGAACCACCGAAATCGTTTACAGAATTACCGTTTTAGACGAAAACCAACAACTTGCCAATAGTTTGGCATCTGTATTAAAAGCAATTCCCGATCCCACAGGAATCAGTCAAGGTTCAGCTGGCGCACTATTTTTACTTTCTAAAGTTTCAGGTGACGACAAATGCCAATATGCAATTTTCACCACGAATGCATTGGCTACAGCCTACAAAAATAACGGAAAAACCGACAAAGCTTGCTTGATACAGAACAACGCCGTAAATAAAGATGCCAAAGTACTTTCGGTAGATAAATCAGCTTGTTTGCAGCCCAATACAACCAATTTATGGTTTGCATTTCTCAGTAAAAATTGGCTTCTAAACCAACGAATAATCTTGGAAATCGTTCCTTGGGTTGATATTAAATTAAGCAGAGGTTGGAATTTAAAAAATAGAAAAGCGGTACTTTCCCAATGTAAAACAACGGCAATTGCTAAAAACCTAAAAACATCCGATGAATATTGCGTTTGCCAATTGGAAAAAATTCAAAAAGCATATAAATTTCAGGAGTTTCAAAACTTAATGGATATTGAAAAAGCGAATGTTTTTAAATCCAATAGCGAAGTGTGTTTAACGGAATCTGGGACATCTAACGCAATAAACGAAACCAACAGAAACGATGCGATTGAAGCTACAAATCAAGGGAAATATGGAGATGCAATTGCGCTTTTATTGCCGATTATCAATTCAGGAAAAGGCTCAGTTTCCGATTATAATGCAATTGGAATCAACTATATTTATACCAAACAATTTGGAAAAGCAATTAAATATTTGAAAATAGGAGAAACTTTAGACACTTCGGAATTGCTTACAAAACTGAATTTAGCACACGCTTATTTGTTAAATGACAACTATAAAGAAGCCAAAATAATCTATAAAAAATACCAATTACAAAACGTTTCCGACAGTTTGAGTTGGTCTCAAAAAGTAAAATCTGACTTCGATTCATTCCAAAAAGCAGGATTAATTAGCGATGATTTCGATAGAGTTTTAAGGTTACTATCTAATTAAAAAAATCAATTTTGAAAGCAACATATCACAAATACATACTTAATTTCAAACGTCCATCTGGAACTTCTCGAGGCGTTATGACCGAGAAAGAAACGTGGTTTATTGTGCTTGAAAAGGACGGTAAAAAAGGAATAGGGGAGTGTGGAATTCTTCTTGGTTTGAGTTGCGACGACAGACCCGATTACGAAGAAAAATTAGCGTGGACTTGTGACAATATTCACCTCGGAATTGATGCGCTTTGGGAAGCCTTAATTGAGTTTCCATCAATACAATTTGGTGTCGAAATGACGTTTCAATCTTTGGCAAGTTCCAACCCGTTTTTACTCTTTCCATCTGACTTTACAAATGGCACAAAATCGATTCCAATTAATGGTTTAGTTTGGATGGGAAATGAAGCTTTTATGAAGCAACAAATCGAAGAAAAATTAGCTGAAGGTTTTCATTGCATAAAACTGAAAATAGGAGCTATAAATTTTGAGGAAGAATTGCAATTATTGCGTTTTATTCGCCAACATTTCACACCCGAACAAGTCGAAATTAGAGTCGATGCAAACGGTGCTTTTGATACAAGTGAAGCTTTAAATAAATTAAATCAATTATCTGGATTTAAATTACATAGCATTGAGCAACCGATACAAAAAAACAATACTGACAGGATGGCAGAGCTGTGTAAAACCTCCCCAATTCCAATTGCATTAGACGAAGAGCTTATAGGAGTGTTTTCAGTTGCTGAAAAAGAAGATTTATTACTCAAAATTAAGCCGCAATACATCATTTTGAAACCTAGTTTTGTAGGTGGTTTTAGAGGGACAAATGAATGGATTGAGTTGGCTGAAAAGCTCAAAATAAAATGGTGGATTACGTCTGCATTAGAAAGTAATATTGGATTAAATGCAATTGCACAATGGACTTTTTTACAGCAAAATAATATGCCTCAAGGACTTGGAACTGGCGGTTTATATACCAATAATTTTGATTGTCAATTAGAAGTTTTTGAAGGGCAATTGTGGTTCAGAAACGAACGTGATTTTCAATTTAATTTTGATGAAATTTAGAGTTTAAAACGCATTAAAAAAGTATGTTTAATTTTGATAATTAACCCTAATAAAAAGCAAAATGAAAAATATAATTTGGTCTTTAATTTTAGTTTTTTCTTCAGTTTCTGTTTGCAAAGCGCAAAAGGTTTTTTCGGTAGAATATGAAAATCAAGCCGACGTAAAAGTGTTTGTTGTTGATTATGAAAACCAAGCAGATTTGAAAGTCTATAAGGTGAAATATGAAAACCAAGCGGGACAAAATAATGGCAGATGGTTTTTTACTAAATATGCCAACCAAGCCAAAAAGAAAATTTACTTTGTGAAGTATGAAAATCAAGCCGACTTAAAAATATTCTTTGTAGAATATGAAAACCAAGCGGAGTGGAAAAATAAATCAAAACAACATTTAATGTATTGATTATTTTTATTAATTTTACGTAATGATAATTTCTACTTAATCATTTATGGAAAAAGATTTTTTTACTGATTTTTATGATGTAATTCTCTTTGTAATTGGAGTCATTATATTTATTTTTATATCTGTGAAATTTTATTTTGAAATTAAAAAATGGAGTAAGAAGAAATCTAAAAAGATAAGATCCAAAAATCATCACCGTAGGTATAAACGATCTAGTAAAAGTGAAGATTATTAAGTAAAAACTTCTTAGTAGTTCAAATCATACCCTTATATAAACTTAATAATTATAAATATCCATTATGGGAATAATGAAAATATTTTCAGGAAGTGAAATTTTAGCACAATCTTTACAACAAAAAATCGAATCAATAGGCGTGAATACGGTTCTTAAAAATAATATCCAATCTGCTCGATTAGCTGGATTTGGGAATTCAGATTTAGCAGTTGAAGTTTTTATCCAAGAAGTGGATTTTGGAAAAGCCAATCTAGTAATTGAAGAATTTAGAATGAGTATTTAAATAGAATTAAAATCTTTATTCTTTCTTTTCTGGTGGAAATTGGGCTAATATTTTGGATACAAATTCATTAATTCTGGCTTCTTTTTCGCTTCTAACTTTCGTTAAATAACCTTCGCCTTCACCTTGCCAAATAAGTTCCTTTTTCTTAGCATCTATTAAATCGATGAAAAGCGTGCCTTCTGAGGAAGAAGTAACGTAAGTTTGTCCGCCCCATAAATAAGGATTCCAACCATAACCCCAGCCATATCCCCAACTTGTATTGTATTGGTTTACATCTATTTGTTCTCTTTCCTTAGTGAAAATATTAACTAATAAATCAGGTGTTTCACTTTTTGTAAATCCTTTTTTGGTCATTTCAACATCAATGGCTCTTAGAATTCTTTTTTTGTCTAAGTCGGAAATTTGAACTTTGTCAACGCCATTTTTTTGAAAAGCGTATGTTTTATATTGACTGAAATCTACGTTTTTATCATAATCTGAATTGACTCTAACAGAACTACAAGAACTCAAAATTAGGAGCATAAATACTGGAATAATTTTAATTGCTTTCATGATTATTTGAATTTATAAATTGAATACTAATTTGTTATTTCAACTAAAATAAAGAATCGTCAACAAGATTTGGAAGGGTAACTTTTAGTAATGGTTCGGCTTCCATTGCTCTTTTAATTGCGAAAATAGCACCTTCATTTCGCGCCCAACTTCGTCTTGAAATTCCGTTGTTTACATCCCAGAAAAGCATTGATTGTAAGCGCTTTGACGCCTCTTTACTTCCATCAAGAACCATACCAAATCCACCATTAATTACTTCGCCCCAACCTACGCCACCACCATTGTGGATAGAAACCCAAGTGGCACCACGAAAGCTGTCGCCAATGACATTTTGAATCGCCATATCCGCCGTAAATCGAGAACCGTCATAAATATTTGAGGTTTCACGATAAGGCGAATCAGTTCCTGATACATCATGATGATCACGTCCCAAAATGACAGTTTCAATTTCTCCATTTGCAATTGCTTGGTTGAATGCTTCGGCAATTTTCACACGTCCTTCGGCATCTGCATATAAAATTCGAGCTTGTGAACCCACGACCAATTTATTTTCCTGCGCTCCTTTAATCCAATGAATATTATCCGCCATTTGTTGCTGTATTTCCATTGGTGAATGTAGCATCATTTCTTCTAAAACTTGACATGCAATGGCATCTGTTTTGGCTAAATCTTCTGGTTTTCCAGAGGCACAAACCCACCTGAAAGGACCAAATCCATAATCAAAACACATTGGACCCATAATATCTTGTACGTAACTCGAATATTTGAAATCAATTCCATTTTTAGCCATAACATCTGCACCAGCACGAGAAGCTTCCAATAAAAAAGCATTTCCATAATCAAAGAAATACGTTCCTTTTGAATTGTGTTTGTTGATTGCCGCTGCATGTCTTCGCAATGATTCTTGCACTTTTTCTTTGAACAGTTTAGGATTTTCAGCCATCATTAAATTGGCATCTTCAAATGAAATTCCCGCTGGATAATAACCGCCAGCCCATGGATTATGCAAGGAAGTTTGATCGCTTCCCAAATCAATATGGATGTTTTCTTCATCGAATTTTTCCCAAACTTCAACGCTGTTTCCAAGATAGGCAATGGAAACTATTTCTTTATTGGCTTTCGCCAAAGTAACTCTTTTGACCAATTCATCTAAATCGTCAATGATTTCATTTACCCAACCTTGATTGTGTCGAAGGTGCGTAATTTTGGGATTCATTTCTGCACAAACCGTAATACAACCCGAAATATTTCCTGCTTTTGGTTGCGCACCGCTCATTCCACCCAAACCAGAAGTTACAAATAAACCTCCAGAAGGACTTTTTTTAATTTTTCTAAAACCATTCAAAACCGTAATTGTAGTTCCGTGAACAATTCCTTGAGGTCCAATATACATGTAACTTCCTGCTGTCATTTGCCCGTATTGCGAAACGCCTAACGCATTAAATTTTTCCCAATCATCAGGTTTTGAGTAGTTTGGAATTACCATTCCGTTGGTAACCACCACACGAGGTGCTTCTTTGTGTGAAGGAAACAATCCCATTGGATGCCCAGAATACATCGTCAATGTTTGTTCGTCAGTCATTTCAGATAAATATTTCATCGTAAGGCGGTATTGCGCCCAATTTTGAAAAACGGCACCATTTCCACCATAAGTAATTAATTCATGCGGATGTTGCGCCACGGCATAATCTAAATTATTTTGAATCATCAACATAATGGCTTTTGCTTGCTCACTTTTTCCTGGATATTCCGAAATTGGACGGGCATACATTTTATAATCGGGACGCAAACGGTACATATAAATCCTTCCGTACGTTTCTAATTCCTCGGAAAATTCCTTAACTAAAACGGCATGATCTTTAGGTTCAAAATACCGTAAAGCATTGCGAAGCGCTAACTTTTTCTCATCTGCAGATAATATTTCTTTTCGTTTTGGGGCGTGATTTATTTCTGTTTCAAACCTTTTTGGTTGTGGCAAAACAGTTGGAATTCCTTCTTGTATTTGATCTTGAAAAGTTCCACTTTCAGTTATAGATGGAATTGAGCTGCTTGAAATAGTATCTTTCATTTTAGTACGTTTTGAACCGTGATTTATTATTCGTAATTTTTTCTGATTTTCCCTTTTGGGGTTAAAGAGCCATTATAAGGACAATGCCGACAGCCACTTTTGCAGCAATAACCTCGCTTTAAATGGTGATTTTCGGTAAAACATTTATAACCTTCAGGTGTAATATAATAATCCTCACCTTCAATTAATTTATCCTCATTATTGGTTTCCTTCATACCTACAAATTTATAAACTTTAAAGTGAAAGTAGAGTATAGTTACGAAATATTTAGTAAAAGTAGAAGTTTTGGATTTTTCTTTGAATTATTAAATCAATAATTGAAAACAATAGGGTGTTTAGATTCTTATGAAATCCACTTTGTCAATGGTGTGTTTTGCAATAGTTTCAACTAAAATGGTTTCGTCAAATGGCTTTAATACATAATCATCCATACCAATTTCAATAAATTTTTCAATTTCAGATTTAAATGCATTTGCTGTAAAAGCAACTATTGGAGTGGTGATTTTCAATTCGTTCCTAATTATTTTTGTTGCTTCAAGACCATCCATTTCAGGCATAAATATATCCATTAGAATAATATCGAATTTTTGAATTTTTAAAATTTCAACAGCTTCAACGCCGTTATTTACTTCGTTAATTTTACAATTATAATTTCCTAAAGATTTCTGCGCCACAAGCCTGTTGATGGCATTGTCTTCAACCAAAAGAATTGAAATGTTTTGAAGGTCTATATTATTATTATTATTATTATTATTATTATTATTATTATTAGCTTTTCTCAGTTTTAAATAGATTTTTACTGAAGTTCCTTGGTTTTTTTTACTTTCAATTTCTATTTTTCCATTCATTAATTGCGCTAATTTATAAGCAATTGACATTCCTAAACCTGTTCCACCAAATTTTCGTGCAATAGCATTACTTTCTTGTGTAAAAATTTGAAATATATTTGAAATAAAATCCTGACTCATCCCAATACCAGTATCAGAAATTGTGATACAAATGTCTTGTGATTTTGGAAAATCTTCAAGTAATTCACACCGAATAGAGACGCTTCCTCTGTGGGTAAATTTCAACGAATTTCCTACAATATTATAGATAATTTGTTCAATTCGTAAGATGTCCCCTTTTAATTCTTTGTGAATTTCATCCGAAATATATAAATTTAAGTCGAGATTTTTTTCTTTGGCTTTTACTTGAAGTACAGTAATAATATTTGCTATCTTATTTTTAAAATTGAAATTTTTATTTTCAAGTTGAATCTCTTTTGCTTCAATTTTTGATAGATCCAATATGTTATTAATAATCGCCATTAAATGATAGGACGCAAGCGAGCTGTTGTTTACAAATAATTTCTGATTTTCTGTTAATTCTTCTCTGTTCAATTCTCTCAAAAAGCCAACAATTGCATTCAAAGGCGTTCTAATTTCGTGACTCATATTAATCAGAAACAACTCTTTTGCTTTAGCGCTAACTTCTGCTTTTACCTTTTCTTTTTCAAGTTCAAATTCAAGTTTTTTTTGTTCTGTTATATCAAGATGAAGTCCTAAAGAACCGACTACATTTCCATTCCCATCATATTTAGGTGAGCCACTAACTGTCCACCATCTCATTTTTCCTTTTTTATTTTTTATTTGAATTTGATACACGTCAGAAAACCCTTCGATTCTCAATTTTTTCTTCGATTCTACAAGCATAATATTTTCTTTAGAAAGAAATATTTCTGTCGGATTTTTACCAATAAGTTCGTTTGTCGAATATCCAGAAATATATGTAAAATATTCATTTGCAAATTGAATTAATCCTTCATTATCAATTTCAATAAGTCCAATATTCATATTAGAAATAATATTTCGGTATTTATTTTCTTCCATTTTTGAAAAATACGCCCCTTTTTTTAAATCTGTAATATCTTTAATAAATACTCCAAAATGCGGTTTATTATTTTGAATTATCGGAGTTATTACTATTTCAACAATAAACTCTTCTTTCAAAACGTTTATTGCTTTAAGCTCAATTAGGCGGTTCATTATTTCCTCATTACCCTTTTGGATATATGCCTCTATGCTTTTAACGCATTTTGAAACATAGCGTTCAGGTGCTACAATTTCATACACTGATTTGCCTAATACCTCCTCTTTTTTCCATCCAAAAGTGATTTCTGCTTTCGTATTCCAAAATGTTATGAACCCTTTTTCGTCGAATAGTACAATAGAATGAAACGCGGCATTCATTATTGATTCATTTCTATTTGAAACTATTTTACTTTCAATCTCACTTTTGAAAATAATTTCATCAATTGTTGAATTTACAAACTTTTCGAAATTAATAAATTCAGGATTTGTACTTAAATCACTTGAAATATTTTTCGATATATGGTCTGAAATGAGGGAGGTATAATTCAAATTATTTTATTTTTTATTTTTATTAAATGTAAATCATCTTAACAAATTTATAAACATTTTGAATTATATTTTAAAAAAAATGTTTTATTTTTTGAATTTAATATAATTATGTTTGTAAAAGTTATAACTTATCTTTGTAATAATTAATCTTTAATTAATGAACTCTTCGGTTTTCAACCAACAAATAGTGTTGCCATTTCCAAATGAAATCACTTTGCATATAAAACGCGAAGACTTGATTCATCCTTTTATTTCAGGTAATAAATTCAGAAAATTAAAATACAATTTGCTTCAAGCAAAAGCAGAAGGAAAATCGAAATTAATCACTTTTGGCGGTGCTTTTTCTAACCATATTGCCGCTGTTGCGTATGCTGGAAAGGAAAATGATCTCGAAACTGTTGGAATAATTCGTGGCGATGAATTGGAATCTAAAATTTCAGAAAATCCCACATTGACTTTTGCTCAAAATTGTGGAATGAAATTTGAATTTGTTACCCGAGAAGCTTACAGAACCAAATCAACGCCTTCATTTATTGAAAAATTTAAAGAACACTATGGCGATTTTTATTTAGTACCAGAAGGAGGAACAAATTCGCTTGCTGTGAAAGGCTGCGAAGAGATTTTAATATCAGAAGATGTAGATTTCACCCATATTTGTTGTGCAATTGGAACTGGCGGAACGATTTCTGGATTAATCAATTCGGCTAAAGCCAATCAAAAAATAATTGGTTTTCCAGCCCTAAAAGGTGATTTTTTATCAGATGATATTCGTAAATTTGTAACGAATTCAAATTGGGAATTACAATCGGATTATCATTTTGGGGGTTATGCAAAAATAAATGAAGCATTAATCCGTTTTATAAATGATTTTTATAAACAAACTAATATTCCATTAGACCCAATTTACACAGGTAAAATGATGTTTGGAATTGTGGATTTAATCAATAATGGATATTTCCCGAAAGGGTCGAAAATATTAGCCATTCACACCGGCGGACTTCAAGGAATTGAGGGAATGAACAGGAATCTTAAAAATAAAAATTTACCATTAATTGCTATATAATGATTAGAAAATTTATCCTGCTTTTTGTCTTATTTTTAGTGGCGAGTTGCGGTTCTAAAAGAGTTGTAATTCAAACGTCAAAATCAGGAAAGTCAAGACCTCATTCCAATGTTGTGGTAAAAAAATCAAACGGAAATACTACTTCTGTAAATAATACTTCTGAGGGAAATTCATCAAAAACTGAAATTCTTGAAGCCACAACAAGAGTAAAAGTTACCACCGAAATTGTTTTGGCTTATATTTCTCAATATAAAAACATTGCAAAAAATAATATGAAACAATTTGGAATTCCGTCAAGCATTTGCCTTGGGCAAGGAATTTTAGAATCAGGCGCTGGAACAGGGCCATTGAGTTCTTTGGCAAACAATCATTTTGGGATTAAATGCCATCAAGATTGGACGGGAGCGTCAGTAAAATATGATGATGATAGCGCTCAAGAATGTTTCAGAAAATACAATCAAGGGAGCGAATCGTATAATGATCACGCACTTTTTCTAAAAGGTAGAAAATGGTATGAGCCATTGTTCAAATTAGATAAAGACGATTACAAAAGTTGGGCAAAAGGGTTGAAAGCGGCTGGTTATGCTACAGATCCAAAATATCCTGAAAAATTAATTGCTATTATTGAACGCTATCATTTGGATCAATACGATGCTGAGGTTTTGGGCAACGATTATGTTGTGAAATCAGTTGAAACCAAATCAAATTTTAAGGAATATCAGGTTTCTCAAGGCGATACATTGTTTTCGATTTCCAAGAAATTCAATCTGTCAATAGACGATTTAAAAAAGAAAAATAATATTTCCGACAATGCACTTTCCATCGGTCAAAGTTTAATTGTTGAATAAATAACTTCATAAATATCAAATTTAAAATGTTGTATCAAAGAAGCAGTCAATTATTTGCGGAAGCAGAACAAGTAATTCCGGGAGGCGTAAATTCACCAGTTCGAGCGTTTAAAGCCGTTGGAGGAACACCGATTTTCGCTAAAAGTGCAAAGGGCGCGTATGTATTTGATGAAGACGGAAACCGATTTATAGACTATATAAATTCTTGGGGACCAATGATTTTGGGACACGCTTTTCCGCCTGTTGTGGAGGCTGTTATTGAAAAAGCAAAATTGGGAACTTCATTTGGAATGCCCACAGAAATGGAAACTCAAATTGCAGCATTAGCAATAAAAATGGTACCGGGAATTGATAAAATTCGGTTTGTAAATTCAGGAACAGAAGCCTGTATGAGTGCCATTCGTTTGGCGAGAGGATTTACCAAAAAAGACAAAATAATAAAATTTGCTGGTTGCTATCACGGTCATTCCGATTCTTTTTTGATTCAAGCGGGAAGTGGAGCGGTAACATTTGGTTCGCCAAATAGTCCCGGCGTTACAGAAGGAACAGCAAAAGACACTTTATTGGCAAAATACAATGATTTTGAAAGTGTAAAAGTACTTGTTGAAGCCAATAAAAATGAAATTGCAGCAATAATAATTGAGCCAGTTGCAGGCAATATGGGTTGTATTCCGCCAAATAAAGGGTTTTTAGAAGCGTTACGCCAAATTTGTACTGACAATGCTATTCTATTAATTTTTGACGAAGTAATGACGGGTTTCCGATTGGCAAAAGGTGGAGTTCAAGAATTGCTAAATGTTACAGCCGATATTGTAACTTTTGGAAAAGTAATTGGTGGTGGATTGCCTGTTGGTGCATTTGCCGCAAGAGCAGAAATTATGAATTATTTAGCGCCTTTAGGACCAGTTTATCAAGCGGGAACTTTGTCTGGAAATCCCTTGGCAATGGCTGCTGGATTGGCAATGTTGAAAGCGTTAAACGAAGATGAAGCGGTGTTTCAACGACTTTCAGAAAAAACTATTTATTTAGAAAACGGAATTCATAACGCACTTTCGTCAAATGGAATTGCTTTTACAATTAACAGAATTGGTTCTATGATTTCGGTTCATTTTGATGCGGCGCCTGTTGTTGACTTTCAAAGTGCTGCAAAAGGCGATAATGAAACGTTCAAGAAATTTTTTCACGGCTTGTTAAACGAAGGAATTTATATTGCCCCATCGGCTTATGAAACGTGGTTTATAACCGATGCATTAACCTATAATGATTTGGATTTTACAATTCGAGCAATTGAAAAAGTTGCTAAAACATTATAATAAAAAAGGGCTTTCAAATATGAAAGCCCTTTTTTTAATTATATAATGTCTTATTTTTTAACTTCAATTGCATCAGCACTAATAACTTGACTATAAAGCTCAGTATTCGATTTCAATTTTTCCAATTGTTTTGAATCTATGGAAGCCTCAATTTTCAAACCAACAATTCTAGACATTTCTCTTCTGCTTTCAACTGTTCCAGATTTGTCTTGCATCACTTGATGCTTCATTATGAAAAGTCGGATAAAATCTTCTGTTTTAGTTCCGTCAAGACCTAAAAATTCAGAAATTGCAACACCATCTTTTTTAGCTGCTTGTTCTGGAGTCATTGAAACAACCTCTTTTTTGTTAGTTTTAACAACCTCTTTTTTGCTTTGAGCACTTGCCGAAACACTAAATGCTAACGCAAAAATACCAGCAATAATTATTTTTTTCATGAGAATTTTTTTAAATTGAATTCAAATATAAATATTTTTTCTTTATAAAAAAACAATTGATTATTTATCTTCAGATTTTTCGCCTTTTTCTTCTCTTCTTTCTTTCATTTTCTCTTTTCTTTCTGCTTGGATTTTCTCCCACTTAGCATTTTGTTCTGGAGTAAGAATTTTGCTGATTTTATCTTTCATAATTTTACGATCCTCTTTCGTTGGCTTGGTTTGACCATCACCCCTTTTCGCTTCTTCCTCTGAGAATAAAGCACTTACTTGTTTTTGTTGCGCCTCATTTAAACTCAGATTTTTCGTCATTCTTTTCAATGCCATTTGACTTCTTTCAGCTGGAGACATTTTCTCCATTGTTTCTTTTTTAGCATTTTCCTTTTTCTCAACTTGTGCAAATGTTGTAAATCCTACAACTAAAAATGCAGCTACAATTAATTTTTTCATTTTATATCTTTTTAAGTTAATGTAAATATAAGACCGTTTGTGTTTCAAAAGGTTTAATGCTTAACAAAAAATTATTATTTTAAGCTACATTATCAAATTTGCAAGAAGATTATTTTTTTATCGTCTAATAAATAGCATTAATTAAACTAACTTTGTCTCGTGAAAAAAACAGTATTCCTACTCGCCTTATTAATGCTTCTAAAACCATTACTTCCGGTTGTAGAATACGTTGTGAATTATGAATATATCTCAAAAGTTTTATGTGTCAATAAAAACAAACCAATGCTTCATTGTAATGGAAAATGTCAATTGATGAAAGAATTAGCAAAAGCTTCTGAAAATGAAAAACCTATTTCAGATAAAAAAATTGCCGCACAAGAATTTGAAGTTTTATTCTTTGAAAACATAAAGTCTTTTGAAGTAAAACCTCGTTTTTATTTTATTTCAACACAAATAAATGACAGCTATTCCAACTTTTATTCTCATTTGAATAGTTGTTCCGTATTCCATCCACCAACCTGTATTTCTTAAATTTTATCAATTTTTGCAACGATTTTATCATTTAACAACAGTTTTATGATACTCTTTTCGTGCGCATTTAAAACGCAATAAATCAAATAATTTAAGATTATCAAAAATGAAAAACATAATAAAAAATACAATTGCTATTTTGGCAGTTGCAATAAGTCTTGTTTCTTGTTCCTCTTCCGATGCAACTATTTCTGGAATAGGAAGTTTAAAAATACAAATTGAAAACGGATTCGCGGGAGATGCCGTGGTGCTTGGTGGCGCAACTCTTCCAACATCTAACGCAGAGACATTAAAAATAAGCACAATTAAATATATAATTAGCAATATAGTTCTAACAAATGAAGATGGAACCACTTTTACATACCCAAAGAGTGAGAGTTATTTTATTGTTGATGAAGAAACTCCAGCGAGTTTAATACTAAATTTATCAAACATTCCGGCTGGAAATTACACAAAAGTGAAATTCGGAATTGGAGTTGACGAATCACAATTTAGTATGGGTGCAACTGGGCAAGGCGATTTGTGGACTAGAGCTCAAGCAGCTGGAATGACGATGTCAGGAAGTTGGTCTGGAGGATATAAATTTTTAGATTTTGACGGAACTTTCACTTCTTCAACTGTTGCAAATGACACATCATTTATGGTTTATAATGGGAAATCGGGTGCGAATTATAATTATACCGAGGTAGTTTTAAGTTTGCCAACAAATGCACTTGTGAGAACAACTATTTCACCACAAATTCACTTAAGTGCAGATTTATCTCAAATTATTGACGGAACAAATAAAATTAGTTTGACCGCCAATAACATGATGGGAATGGGAGCTATGATTATGAGTGGTTCAAATTTACCTTTAATTACGGCTAATTTAGCCAACATGTTTTCTGTTGAACATGTCCATAATGATCCAAATTAATAGTTGAAATGAAAAAATTCATTCTATTATTTTCGATACTATTGGCACAATTTATCGCTGCAAATACTGTAAAAGATTCCATTTATAAATTCACTTTTCATCGGATGTTACTTTTAGACGATGAGTGTGATGCTTGCGGATGCTCTGCAAATGGAGGAAGTATGGGCTTTAGTTCTATGCTTAACAATAATTTTATTGGAATTCGGTATGTAAATCAAAAGTACGCAACCAAAGAAGGCGTTTTTAACAATTCGCCTTGGATTGATGAGAATTTTAATACAACCCAAATTTGGGCAAGAATTCCAGTTTCTGATAAAATTCAAATTACGGCTTTAGTGCCTTTTCATTTCAATAATCGAGAATTAATTACAGGAAAACAAAGTATTCAAGGACTTGGAGACAGTACTATTATGGGTATGTATTCTGTTTTTGACATCCATTCTGACAGTATTACAGTTGGACATAAATTTCAATTGGGTGGCGGTTTAAAAGTTCCTTCTGGAAAATATAATGCTGCCAATAATGGGACTTTAAACCCAAGTTTTCAGTTGGGAACGGGAAGTTGGGATTATTTATTGGTTTCTGAATATGTAATAAAAAAGAATCAATTTGGAATGAATACTTCATTGAGTTATACTTTTAAAACTGAAAATCAACAACATTATCAATTTGGAAATCAATTTAATTATGGAAGCACGTTGTTTTATTTATTAGATTTAAATAAAATTAAAATTGTTCCACAAGCTGGTATTGCTGGGGAAGTTTACAATTCAAATCAACAATTCAAACAAGAAGTTTCTGATACAAAAGGAGATATTGTATTTGGTAAATTTGGTTTAGAAATTGGAAAAGACAAGTTTTCTTTAGGCGCAAATTTTATGTTGCCCATCAATCAAAATTTGACTGGTGGCAATGTTGAAGCCAAATACAGGTTTAGCTTGAACTTTAATTATCAGTTATAAATTAAAAAGGGAACTCAATTGAGTTCCCTTTTTAATTATTTTCCTTCAAATCGTGATTTTAAATCAGCGGATATCTTTTCATAAGAATCTGCAAATTGCTTGTCGTCATAACTCAAACGCAGCGACTTGAAATCGGTTAAATACTTATTGGCTTTGACAAATTCATTAGTCATG
>CANFVB010000038.1 GCA_947450355.1 Bacteroidota bacterium | reverse complement strand
CATTTAAATATGCAATCTACTCGTTTTGGTATTTCTAATAACTTTAAATTTACCAAATCATTTAGTAATTCTACGGTACTTTTCTATTCAGGAACTGATATTGAAAGTGTTTCTGCAGGAGCTTCTGGACAAACAAATTCACCTAATTATGGAATTCGTTCTGTTTTTACTAAGTCAAATGATCTTTCTTCTTCTATTGAAAATGTGTTGAATGTTGGAACAGAAATCCAACAATGTAAATCTTTGGCGTCAAGCTTCAGATTTACGGGAACTGACGACACGAACCCGCTTGCGGTATATGCTATTGCTGATGGAGCTTATTACAAATATACAACCAACCAGCAATCTATTTTTATTCATGATAGAATCAATTTCAAAAAGGCAGATTTATCTGTTATTCTTGGTTTAAGTGGAAATCACATTGACTATGACCGAGTTGATTTATTGGCTTTGCCAGGACTAATTGTTGGAAACACCAAAAACACATCATTTAATAAATCATTTAAAACATCTTTAAATCCACATATCGCAGTTCAAAAAACATATAAAGACCAAATTTTCAATGTAACATATAGCGAAGGTTATAATGCGCCAACGGCTTCAACATCATATATATCGTCACTTAACAAAACAAATGATGATTTAGTTCCTGAAAAAGCTAAAATGTATGAAGTTTCGGCTCAAGGTTTGTTATTCAATACCCGATTTGATTATCAAGTATCACTTTTTAATATGAATATTGATAATAAACTTACGCAATTGAGCGCTGCAAATCCAGCTGGAGGAAGTTACAATTACACCGCTAATACTGGTAATCAATTGAATAAAGGTATAGAAGCGAGTATTGGATATGTGTATGAAATGAAATCAAATCCAATCATTTCAAAAGTGACTTCGTTTGTGAATTTCTCTTATTATGATTTCAAATACACTGATTTTTCTACGAAAGTAGGCGGTGGTGCTTTGACTGATTTTTCAAATAATAAAGTGGTGGGAGTTCCTGCGAAAAAATATTCTGTAGGAGTTGATTTTGTTTCGCCATCAGGAATTTATTTGAATACGACCTATAATTATTTAAGCGATGTGTATTCTGATTTCGCAAATACGAATTTAGTGAATGGTTTTGGGTTGCTAAATGCAAAATTGGGATATAAACTGACTTCAAAAAACAAGAAATACAGTTTAGATTTATTTGCAGCAGGAAATAATTTGACCAATCAAACGAATTATACCTTTTTGTTTTTAGGAGGTAATATTAATGATGCAGATACTGGAAGTAATTTCCCAGGAATGAAAACAGATGTAAATCCAGGCTCAAGCAAAGCTTATTTTTGGTCGGGTTTAAATCTTAAGTATCATTTTTAATAATAAAAAGAGAAAGGAAACCCAATATTTTGGGTTTCCTTTTTTAATTAAATAAAAGGTCAAGGTTTTATTTATTTAATTGAAGAATTAGAGAAGTCAAAAAACTATTATATTTATTGTAAATCAGGCGGAAGAAGCAGGCAAGCATGCTCCATTATGAATCAATTGGGATTTGAAAACACTTATAATTTACTTGGTGGAATGATGGAGTGGAATGGAGAAGTGGTTTAAATATTTTTTTAATTGTCTTTAAGATTAATACCTCTAATTTCCCAAATTAATTTGATTATTTCTGATTTGTCTTTTGTTGGAATCTGCATATAATACGACGCCTTTTTTCTAATTATAAAAAAATAGTATTTAGTAGAATAATTATTGCTTGATTATTTATATATTCTGAAAAATAATTCTCAATCATTCATAACTTGCATTTCATTATTAAATCCTTAATAAATCAAAGTAATATCACTAATTTTGCACCTATATAGGATGATTTCTCTCCATAAGAAGGAATTGAATTTTGAAAAATTAAATAATTTTACAATGTCAGTTTTAGAAAAATTAAATGCCGAAGGGATTATTGCGTTAGAAAACAAGTATGGCGCACACAATTATCATCCACTTCCAGTAGTTTTAAACAAAGGGGAAGGGGTTTATGTTTGGGATGTAGATGGAAAAAAGTACTATGATTTTCTATCGGCTTATTCTGCTGTAAATCAAGGTCATTGTCATCCAAAAATTGTTGGTGCAATGATGAAACAAGCACAAACATTAACGTTAACTTCTCGTGCATTCTTCAATGATCAATTAGGTCCTTATGAAGAATTTGTAACTAAATATTTTGGTTTCGATAAGGTTTTGCCAATGAATACAGGAGCTGAAGCTGTTGAAACTGCTTTGAAACTTTGTAGAAAATGGGCTTATGAAGTAAAAGGCGTTGCAGAACACGAAGCACAAATCATTGTTTGTGATGGAAATTTCCACGGAAGAACAACAACTATTATTTCGTTTTCAAATGATGAAAATGCCCGTAAGAATTTTGGTCCCTACACGGAAGGATTTATCAAAATTGCTTATGATGATTTGGAAGCGTTAGAAACTGTCTTAAAATCTTCAAAAAATATCGCAGGTTTCCTTGTAGAACCAATTCAAGGGGAAGCTGGGGTTTATACTCCCGCAGATGAATATATGATGCTTGCCAAAGAATTGTGCAATCAATATAATGTTTTGTTCATTGCCGATGAAATTCAAACGGGAATTGCGAGAACAGGTTCGTTATTAGCAGTTTGTGGAAATTGTTCTTGTGAAAAGCAATGCGAAAGACAAGAAACGTATGCAACTCCAGATATTTTGATATTAGGAAAAGCATTGTCTGGCGGCGCTTATCCAGTTTCTGCAGTTTTGGCAAATGATGCTATTATGAATGTTATAAAACCAGGTCAACACGGATCTACTTTTGGTGGAAATCCAATTGCTGCTGCCGTTGCAATTGCTGCTCTTGAAGTGGTAAACGAGGAACATTTAATTCAAAATGCCCGTGTTTTAGGGAAGTTATTCAGAAGTAAATTAAACGAATACATACATACTTCAAATATTGCCGTTTTAGTGCGTGGTCGTGGTTTGTTGAATGCAATTGTTATCAACGATACCGAGGAAAGTGATACAGCTTGGAATATTTGTATGGCTTTGCGTGACAACGGACTTTTGGCAAAACCAACTCACGGAAATATTATCCGTTTTGCACCGCCATTAGTAATGAATGAAGCACAATTATTAGATTGCGTTGCTATTATTATCAAGACATTGAAGCAATTCGAGAAATAGTTTTATTTTAAAAAACCCGCTAATTTATTTGAAGTAATTCAAGTAAATTAGTGGGTTTTTTGTTTTCAAAAAGCAATGAACTATTGATCTTGCTCTTGTTGGTATTTCATTTTTTCCATTAAGTTTTTTTGGATGTCTTTAATTCCTTCTTCTCCTACAAATACATACAAGTAAATGGTGAAAATAAGATAAATTGAACTTAATACAACTCCAATAATGGCAAGGATTTTACCAACATTTAAATTTTTATAATTCAAATATAATTCTGGGCTTTCTTGGTATAATTTCAAATCTTTATTAGCCAAAACCAACGCTACAATTCCTAAAGTTAATCCTATAAAACCATAACAACAGCAAGTTACTATTGAAAGTATTCCTAATACTAATACGGCAGTTCCGTTGGGTAAGTTTCTTTGTTCCATTTTTTTTAATTTTAATTTAAAGGTTTGTCATTTTGTAAATATAAGCAATAATCATAATCAATGCATTTGTAATTGCCATTCCAATGATAATTTTGTGGTAATCACGTGAGGTATCAATGAAATGCAATCCTAAAAATCCAAATAAGAGTAGAGTTGTATAAATTGCTGGAAACTGATAGAACGCTTTTGCGAAATCTCCATTGATAAATAAAAGCAATGAACGTTGCATTCCACAGCCTAAACAATCAACTCCAAAAAGCGATTTATTCATACACGGCAACATATATTTTTCTATATCCAAAACATAAATTATTTGTATTGCAATTTAACAAAAATAATATTCATTCTTGAATAGTAAGTTTATTATTTTAAAGTTTCCTACTTTTGAATTCTAATACAAATAGAAATGAAAAAATTGTTGCTTCCATTAATGATAATTGCAATTTTAATTGCATTTTATGAGCAAAGTTTAGAGAAGAAAAACGTCTATATTTCGGTTGTTACAATCGCAGTATTTATGTTTGGAATGATGAAATTGAGTGCTAAAACGCCAAGTAAAAATCAAGATAAAGAAGAAGATAATGTTCAATAAAGGTGATAAAGTTTCAGTACTTGACGATGCTATAAATGGGGTAGTGCTATCGGTTCAAAATAAGGAAGTTTCTATAGAAACAGAGGATGGATTTGTGATGACATATTTTGTCAATGAATTAATTAAAATAAACGATACCAGCGATTTAAGTAAAAGTATCGGAAGTTTTAATTCAAATCAAATTAAAAAAGAAAAAGAAGAGCCAAAAGCTCGAAGTTTTGTAAAAGACAAGAAGGCAAAGTATGAAATTCCCGCTCCAGAATTTGATTTGCACATCGAAAAATTAGTTCCAAGTTTCAAGGGAATGAGTAATTATGACATCCTAACGTTGCAAACAGAAACGGCTAAAAGACACATTGAATTTGCCATAAGAAATCGCATTCCAAAAATCGTTTTTATTCACGGTGTCGGGGAAGGAATTTTAAAAGCAGAACTTGATTTTCTATTAGGAAGATATGATAATTTAGATTTCCGAGAAGGCAATTATCAACGGTATGGAATGGGTGCAACTGAAGTTTTTATCAGACAAAACTCAAAATAAAAACGCTACTTTGAAAATTAAAATTCTCAAAGTAGCGTATACTTTTATTCTTTTATTTTATATAGAGGTCACATAATTCCCAAAGACATATTGTGCATAAGTAAAAGAATTTATACCATTTGAAAACGTAATATTCTTGAAAACCACATAGTGATTATAGCCTGTCAAAACTTGAGTTGTGGGATTTAATATTTGAGTTGTTGTTACTTCAATAATCCCACTCGTTCCCGTAACTCCGCTTGAGGCATTCCATTCGTCCGTTACAGTTGGACTTGCTGGCGGAAATGAAGCGCAGAAATAAGCACCACTAATAATGGAATTGAAAAGTCGGTAAATTACTTTATTGGTGCTACTAACCAAAATGGTTCGAGGTGTATTTGCTGCTGTAACTACGTTTGCAAAAGTCGAAATTGGCGTTTGTAAAATCAACGCTTCATTGTTTTTAACCTTGAAAAACAGTCCGTTATTTACTGTACAAGAATTTATTGGTGAAGCAGAATCAAAATTAAAAGTGTCTAATTTGATATTTCCATCATCGCAACTATTGAAAAGGAAGGCGCAAAGTAATAAACCAAGAAATCGTTTCATATTTTTCATATTTAAAACAAAAATAGAATTTTTAATTTGTTTCAAAAGCATAACCCTTTAAAATCATAAAAATTAACTCTTTATTATGGTATTCAAAGATGAATTTTCGATTTTAAAATGAAAACAACAACAAATTTAAGACAATAGAATTTCTTATATTTGCATCGATTTTATTTCGGAAAGTGATAAAAAACAAACAATGAAAAAAGTATATTTAGATAACGCATCGACAACTCAAATTCGGGAAGAAGTGATTCACGAAATGGTTTCTATTATGTCAAATGATTATGGAAATCCATCGTCAACGCACAGTTTTGGTAGAAATGCGAAAAGTATTGTGGAACTTTCTCGAAAAGCCATTGCCAAAGAATTGAATTGTAATGCACAAGAAATTATCTTTACTTCTGGCGGAACAGAATCCAATAATTTAATTCTTCGTTCTTGTGTGAAAGATTTGAAAGTGAAACGAATAATCACTACCAAAATAGAACATCACGCTGTTTTACATACTATTGAAGCCTTGCAAAAAGAGTTTGATATTCAAGTTGATTATGTCGCAATCAAAGCAAATGGCGATATTGATAAAACAGATTTAGTTGGTTTGCTATCACAAGATATAAAAACATTGGTGAGTTTGATGCACGTTAACAATGAAATTGGGACGGTTTTAGAATTGGATTTAATTGCAAGGATTTGCCACCAAAATAGTGTTTTATTTCATTCGGATACCGTTCAATCTGTTGCGAAAACAGAAATTGATTTGCAAAAATTGCCAATAAATTTTTTAGTTGCTTCGGCACATAAATTCCACGGTCCAAAAGGCGTTGGTTTTGCATTTGTGAGAAAAAATTCGGGTTTACAACCGCAACTATTTGGTGGTGAACAAGAAAAAAGTTTGCGTCCGGGAACAGAAGCGGTGCATCAAATTGCAGGAATGGCAAAGGCTTTAACGCTTTCATTAGCTAATTTAGATTCAGAAAGAGCTGCCATTGCAGAAGTTAAAAACTACCTAATTCAACAATTAGAATTGGAATTTCCAGAATTTCAAATTAACGGTTCTGAAGATGGTTTTTACACTGTTTTGAATATAATTTTGCCTTTTTCGGAAGATAAAACCGCAATGATTCTTTTTGGTTTGGATATGAAAGGAATTGCAGTTTCTCGAGGAAGTGCTTGTCAATCGGGAAGTATCAAGCCTTCACATGTTTTAGTTGAATTTCTATCGGCTGAAGATTTGAAAAAACCAAGTTTGCGAATTTCATTCAGTCATTACAATACTAAACAAGATATCGATTTGTTAATTGAAGGTTTAAAAGGGGTTTAAATTATTTCTTTTGAGCTTTCAGCTTCGCTTTTTCTTGTTTTTTGAAATAGCCACGAAAGAGAAAGTTATGTTTCAAGGCTTCCAAATTTTCATTTAAACGGAAACTCGCCTGATTGATATTGGTCATTGTAGAATCTATTTTGTGAACTAATTCTGGATCATTCGACAAATAATTAAGTGCGCCTTTCCCGTCTTTTACATTGGTAATAGTAGCATTTAAATTGGTTACCACTTTGTTAATTCCATTGCTTGAGCGTTCTAAATTGCCAACAATCGTTTTGATTTTATTGGCTACAGCCGTATCTTTTAAAACCCCAATTACATTGTCTTTATTGTTTAATGTTGAAATTAATTCATTCAATTTCGCTACAGATTCTGACGTTCCCTTGCTCGTTAATTTCAAATAACGCATCGTTTGTTTCAAGTCGCTTCCCATAATGGTATCATTAATTAGCAAACCAACTGTTCCCTTTCCTTGCGTAATTTCTTTTGTAATTTTCAGTAAATCAACCGTTAATAATGCCGCATTTTGATTGGTAACATTCAACGTACTTAAAATATCATCGGTACGAATTCTATTTACAGATTTAATTATATCGTCAGGTTGAACGGCACTAATTGAATTTTCACCAGGTGTAATATTGATAATCATATTTCCAACCAAACCATCAGAACCTATAGTTGCCACCGCATTTTTTTTGATGTGTTTGAAAATAGTTTTATCAATAATCATATCCACGCGAATTGTGGTGTCGTTAATAATTGAGATTCCTCGAACTGTTCCCACATTTATTCCAGAATACCGAACATTATTTCCTAATTGTAAACCGCTTACATTATTGAAAATGGCACTTAATTTATTAGTTTCACCAAACATTTTCTGTTTTTCTCCAATGAAATAAATCGCTAATACAAATAGCATCAATCCAATGATTACAAAAATTCCTAAACGCATTTTCTGTGTTGTTGACTTTTCCATTTTTTATATTTATTTAAAGAATGCACGAACTTTCGGATCCGATGAAACAGATAATTCTTCAAAAGTTCCTTCCTTGTAATTTATTCCATCAACCAATAAAATCATTCTATTTGAAATCACACGTGCACAATCTACATCGTGCGTAATTATGATAGAAGACGTGTTGTATTTTTTCTGGATAGACATCATTAATAAAATAATTTCTTTAGAAGTAATAGGGTCTAAACCCGTAGTTGGCTCATCATAAAGAATAATTTTAGGCTGTAAAATTAAAGTTCGTGCCAATGCAATTCGGCGTTTCATTCCTCCAGAAAGTTCGTTTGGCATCAAATCTATTGCGTTTGCCAAACCTACATTTTCTAAAGCTTCCATTACTAAAGGCGTTGTGTCTTCTAGGAATCCGAATTTTTTGGTATGTCTTCGCAACGGAAATTCTAAATTTTCACGAACCGACATTGAATCATAGAGCGCACTTCCTTGAAATAAAAATCCAATTTCTGTTCGCAATTCATCTAAATCTTCGTGTTTTAAATCATTAATATTTTTGCCCATCACCATAATCGTTCCGCCATCAGGCTCTTCCAATCCGATAAGGCATTTTATCATTACTGATTTTCCGCAACCCGATTTTCCCATTACAACCAAATTCTCGCCTTCAAATAACTTCATATTGAATCCATCAAGCACGTGATTTTCGCCGTAACTTTTTCGAAGGTCGTTGATTTCTATAACAAGATTTGATTTATTGGTGTCCATAACTTATAAATCATAAAAAATATTAGTAACAAATACGGCTATAAAGTCAATAATAAAAAGTAGCATTGATGTGAAAACCACGGCTGAATTAGCGGCAAGTCCAACTCCAGCAGTTCCTTTTTTGCAATTATAGCCTTTGAAACATCCCACTAATCCGATTGCAAATCCAAAAAAGAAAGTTTTTATGGTGGTTGGAATTAAATCGCTAAATTCTAAACTATTGAAAACTTGATTGAAATAGAGTAAATATGATACATTTCCTTTAATATTTTCAACCATTGCAGAACCAAAAATGGCAATTGCATCACCAAAGAAAACTAAAATTGGAATCATTAATGTAGTTGCTAAAATTCGAGTAACTACAAGGTATTTGAAAGGATTTGTGCCCGAAACTTCCATAGCATCAATTTGTTCGGTAACGCGCATCGAACCTAATTCAGCACCAATTCCAGAACCAATTCTACCTGCGCAAATTAAAGCAGTTATGATTGGACCAATTTCTCGGATTATTGAAATACTCACCATTGATGGCATCCAAGAAACGGCTCCAAATTCTTGAAGTGTTGGTCGAGATTGTAATGTAAATACTAGTCCAATTATGAATCCTGTAACTGCAACTAATAATAAGGAGCGGTTTCCCATATTGAAACATTGTCGCAAGAACTCTTTAAATTCAAAAGGTCTTTTGAAAACTTCTTTAAAAAAACGACTTGCAAAATAGGAGAGTTCGCCAATTTCAGTTAAAAAGACTTTGAATAAATCGATTATATTTAAAATACTATTCATAAAGTGATGAATTAATTTTAATAGAATTGGTACTCAAATATACGATTATTCTTCTTAATTGTAATGGTTTTTAATAATTCATTTCATTTGCTTTTATAATTTATAGAGAAATGAAAATTTTTTTTTTCAAATAGGAATTCTACCATAACGTCACTCCCTAAAAACAGTTCTTTTTAAGGAGTGATAAAAGACATGCAAATGCTTATGCAGAATCTTTAATTCTAAAATAACCCTCTTTAGAGCATACTAAAGAGTTGTTGTTGATACCAAATTCTTTCTCTTTAGAATGGAAAAACTTTTTCCTAAACCCAGAATATTTATGTGACCCGTCTTAAAGTCGAAAAAAGACGAAAAGATAATAGATGAAGAGACGAAAGACTAAAAAAATTATCGAAAGTCTTAAAGTCGAAAGTCGATAGAATTTAAAAAGAAAATCGCAATTTCAATAAAGAAATTGCGATTTTTGTATGCTATAAAAATAGATGTTTGGTTGGTTTAATTGTTTAACATTACAGGCATAACAAGCATTGTAACAGTTTCGCCTTCTTCAAGTCCATCAACAGGTGTTAGAATTCCAGCACGATTTGGCAATGACATTTCCAACATAATCATATCTGATTGTAGGTTGGTCAACATCTCTGTTAAAAACCTTGAATTGAAACCAATTTGCATATCATCACCTTGGTAATCACACGTCAATCTTTCTTCCGCTTTATTTGAGTAGTCAATATCTTCAGCCGAAATATTCAATTCTGCACCCGCAATTTTCAAACGAATTTGGTGTGTAGTTTTATTTGAGAAAATGGCAACACGACGAACAGAGTTCAAAAATTGAGTTCTGTCAATCATTAATTTATTTGGATTTTCTTTAGGAATTACCGCTTCATAGTTTGGATATTTTCCATCTATTAAACGACACATCAAGATATAATTGTCAAAAGAGAATGTTGCATTGCTATCGTTGTATTCAATTTTGATTTCTGCATCTGAAGTTCCAAGAATACTTTTCAAGATATTCAAAGGTTTCTTAGGCATAATAAAATCAGCTACTTCCGACGATTTTACACCTGTCCTTGCATATTTTACTAATTTGTGTGCATCTGTTGCCACAAATGTCAATCCTTCTGGTGAAAATTGGAAGAAAACCCCAGACATTACTGGACGTAAATCATCATTTCCAGCAGCAAATATCGTTTTGCTTATTGCAGTTGCCAAAACATCCGCAGGAACCAAAGTCGTAGATGGATCATCTAAATTTACTGATTTTGGAAACTCATTTCCTGGTGCATACGCCAAAGCATATTTTCCAGAATTTGAACTAATTTCTATTGTACTATTTTCTTCAACAGTGAAAGTTAACGGTTGTTCAGGAAAAGTTTTTAAGATTTCCAACAATAATTTCGCAGGAACGGCTACACTTCCTTTACTTTCAGAATCAATTTCTAAAGTTGCAGACATCGTAGTTTCCAAATCTGAAGCAGAAACGGTTAACGTTTTGTTGTCCAATTCAAATAGGAAATTATCTAAAATAGGAAGGGTGTTGCTACTGTTAATAACACTTCCCAACACTTGTAATTGTTTTAATAAGTACGAACTCGATACTATAAACTTCATCTTTGGCTTTTTTTTTAATCAATCACAAAACTGAATTTTTCAGAAATGTGTTTATTTCATTCTACAAATATATCTTAATCTTATCAAATAGTGAAAACAATTTTATTAACAATTATTTGCTGTATTTTCTTTTTCTTAAAAAAGTGAATAGGAATCCGAAAATAATCAGTGTAATAATTGGCAAACCAACACTAATAATCTGTGACTTTGTATAATTTTCATATACTTTTTCTTTGTCTAAAATAGGCAAATCAACCACTTTACTACGAATGTTAATAAGTCCGTTGTCGTCCAATAAATAATTGACACAATTCATCAAAAACTCTTTATTTCCGTATAGTTTATTGGTCCATTTGTCATAACCAAGTTCTAAAGGGTGGTAATTTTTATCCAATTGATTTCGGATAATATCACCATCAGAAATAACAATCATTTTATTATTTTTTCCTTTAGATTCAAATGTTTTTTCCTGAAAAGGCATCACGCGGTTTTCAAAAACAGAATGAAATTCGCCTTCTAATAAAACGGCTACGGGAATATTTCCTTTATTTTTGAATTCTGATTGTTCGGGTCTTTCTTGAACCATATCCAATTTGACTTCAACGGGCGCACCAACTAATTTAGAATATGGCGAAGATTGCAACAATACCGTTTTCTTAATTCCATTTTTTAAAGTGTCAATTCCGCTTGCAAATTCAAACTTCACCGCATCAAGATTGCTTACAATTGGGTGTGTTGCCGATGGGTAAATCATTGGCGAATAAAACCACGGGAATTGCGTGTATTGTGTGGCACTTCCTTTGTCCCCAGTAGCAAGAGCAATTGGTGTCGCCATTAAATCTTTCACCAAATCAGGGTTGATTCTCACGCCATATTTGAACAACATATCATTCAAATTCAAGTCGTTTGGAAATGCCAAAGTCGTTCCTGAATCATTATACAAACTGTCCATTTCCATATTCACTTGATCCACAAGCCACAATGTTTTTCCGCCGTTCATCACAAATTGATCCAAAACTAATTTCTCTTCATCTGAGAATTTTTCGGTTGGTTTTGCAATAATAGCCAAATCATAATTTTTCAAATACGACAAACTTTCATTCGGTTTTTTAGCTACAGAATCTAAAGTAAAAGTTCCGATATAGTAATTTTCGCGGACTTGCTTGATGAAATCGGCGATTAATAAATCGTGTAATTCACCGTTTCCTTTGATGATGGCAACCTTTTTTTCTTTTGCTTTAGCAATGGTATTGAACGCATTTGCAAAAGCATATTCCAAATGTTGTACCGAACTCACCACTTTTTCAGCTGTGGAAGCGCCCATCATATTTTTCAACAACGGCACTTTCACACTTCGCCCGTGATAAGTTGCAATTGCCCACGGAAAAACCACTTCTTGCGTCTGTTTTCCTTTGTCGTCCAACGTTACATTTATTGGCGTTAAGCCTCGATTCATAAACGATTGCATTATCGTATCTTTTTCTTCTTCGTTTTCCAATGGATTGACGAATTGAAATACAATATTAGAATTATAGGCTTTGAATTCTTCTAATAATTGTTGGGTTTCGGTTTGCAATTTCTTGAATTCACCAGGAAATTCCCCTTTTAAGAATACATCAATTATCAAAGGCTCTTTGATGTCTTGAATTATTTTCAACGAAGTAGGCGAAAGAGTATATCTGTGGTCTTTTGTTAAGTCAAATCGATGAAAAAACTGGCTTCCAATCCCGTTTAAAACGAGTAGAATTATCACGGTAAATAAAACCGTTTTTAGATTATTTTTTTTAATTTGATTCATTACAATTTCAAAGATTTTAATTTAAAAACAGTAAGCGAAAGGAATAAAATCGTGATACTCACAAAATATAAAAGGTCACGAGTGTCAATTACACCGCGGCTCATACTCTTGAAATGGCTGTTCATTCCCAAATTTGAAACAAAATTTTCGACGCTTGGAAGATAAGTCGCAATCCCATCAAATCCGAAATAGAAGAAAAAACATAAAAAGACTGCAAGTAAAAACGCTACAATCTGATTATCGGATAGGGTAGAAGTGAAAATTCCAATTGCTGAATATCCCGAAATTAAGAACAATAACCCAAAATAGGAACCAATGGTACTTCCCATATCGATATTGCCTTCGGGCATTCCAAGACTTGAAATTACATATACATATATAAAGGTGGGAATAATTGCAATTACAATCAAAAGTACGGCGCCAAAAAACTTGCCATTCACAATTTGCCAAATACTCAATGGTTTTGTGAGCAACAATTCCAAGGTTCCTTGTTTCATTTCATCCGAAAAACTGCGCATCGTAACGGCAGGAATTAGGAAAATTAATATCCAAGGTGAAATCGTAAAAAACGGACTTAAATCGGCAAAACCAGAATTTAATATATTGTATTCGCCATCAAAAATCCAAAGGAATAATCCGTTTAGAATAAGGAAAATAGCGATAACTAAATAGCCAATTGGCGAACCAAAAAAGGATTTAATTTCTCTAAATAATAATGCTTTCATTTATGTTAATTCGTTGATTTGTTAATTTGGTTATTTGAAACTGATCACTTATTACTGCAAACTGACCACTTTATCCACGCTCCACGCTTCGGGTTTGTCATTGAATAATTTTTTTGTAAAAGTCCAAACGTCATAAAAAAGTTCGGAATTTCTATAATTTTCTAAATCTTGTTCGGTTTCCCAATAACTATAAGTAAAGAAAATACTTTTATTGGTTTTATCCTGATACAATTCAAGTAAACGATTTCCTTCGGCATTTCGTATTTTCTCCTTCATTATTTCGAAATTTTCTAAAAAGGCAGGAATATGTTCCTCGTGAAAACTCAATTTTACTATGCGTACGAACATTTTTAATTTATGATTTTAGATTTGTGATTTTAGATTTACTAAAGACAAACGTTATTTAAATTCAATCGTGATACTATCTCGATAATACAATCCCATTAGGCTTGAAGCACTTCCAACACTCAAAGGATTACTTCTGAAAATAGCGATTTCGAGAAATCCAGCTTCATTAAAAATTGCTAATTTGTCGCCCTCGTAATTCTTAATAGGATATTTCCCTGCATTTGCAATATCAGAATATTTTGCCCAAATGTTCTTGATTGGACTTGATTTTTTCTGGTTACGCTTTTGCAATAACGGAATTTCATACGGTCTTCCCTTGGCAACTTCCATAAAAAGTTTTTTCGTGATATTCGTAACTACATTTCCAAAATTATCTATGTAAATTACATAACCCTTAATCGAATTTTTATCAGCAGCAACAACGGGTTGCAATTCTGTAACTTGTTTTATCGAAGTAATTTCTTTGCCAATAACATTCAACGAACCGCCTTTTGAAAGGTGACTTGCAACAGTTACAAATACATCTAAATCGGTTGCATCTTCCGATAATCTATCGTGAATATTGATAGCAACAATTTTCTGTGGAACGACTTTTTGCGAAAGCATACTTAGAATTCCATTATCGGCACATATAAAAAAATGGTCGTTCCATTGCATTGCAATATGTTGGTTTTCTTTATTCAATTCGGCATCAACACCAATGAGGTGCACCGTGCCTTTTGGAAAACTCATATAGGCAGCACCAATGATGTAACTTGCTTCAACAGTGTTAAATGGGTCGATATTATGTGAAATATCTACAATAGTGGCTTCAGAATTTTCGGTCAATATTTTACCTTTCAAAGCACCAACAAAGTGATCTTTGAGCCCGTAATCGGTAGTTAGGGTAATTATTGACATAAAATTGTTTATAACTAATTGAAGGATTTAATCCTAAAATTCATTAAATTTGAAATGCAAAGCTAATAATTATCGGCGACTAATTTTAATTAAATCCAACACATTTGAACGAAAGAACAATCGAGCTCATCGACATCGCTCCAAAAGACTTTTGGGGCGCTCAAGACACTCATCTTGAAACAATTAAAAAGTATTACCCAAAGTTGAAAATTGTTGCCAGAGGAACAACAATCAAAGTTTTTGGCGAAAAAGAATCCCTTGATGAATTTGAAAAACGATTCAACCGATTGATGCTCCATTTCACCCGTTACAATAATATTGACACCAATGTCATCGAAAGAGTCATCCAAAGTGATGTTCAAGACGACCGACGTATGGATTCCAAAGACAATATTTTGGTGCACGGAGTTGGTGGAAGAATTATCAAAGCAATGACTGCCAACCAGCAATTATTGGTGGACACCATCAACAAAAACGATATGGTATTTGCGGTTGGACCTGCTGGAACTGGAAAAACCTATACTGGCGTGGCAATGGCGGTAAAAGCATTGAAAGAAAAGCAAGTCAAAAAAATCATTTTGACACGTCCTGCAGTCGAAGCGGGAGAAAATTTAGGGTTTCTTCCTGGCGATATGAAAGAGAAATTAGACCCGTATATGCAGCCTTTATACGATGCTTTGCGCGATATGTTACCCAACGAAAAACTCGAAGATTACCTCTTGAAAGGAATAATCCAAATTGCCCCATTGGCATTTATGCGGGGACGAACCTTGGATGAAGCCTTTGTAATTCTTGACGAAGCGCAAAACACAACCCATTCCCAAATGAAAATGTTTTTGACACGTATGGGAAAAAACGCCAAGTTTATGATTACAGGCGATCCCGGTCAAGTCGATTTGCCAAGACGCACAATTTCTGGACTCAAAGAAGCCTTATTGGTTTTGAAAGATGTCGATGGAATTGGGATAATTTACCTTGACGACAAAGACATTGTACGCCACAGATTGGTCAAAAAAGTCATTGATGCCTACAAGCAAATCGAGAATAACGATTAAAAAAGCTTCCCAAAAACCTAAAATTACTCAGATTTCAAAGTAGTTTTAGGTTTTTTTAGGAGCACACGTTTTCGTTTCACCACACCATTTGTCCCACTATTCGCTGTATCTGTTGTGGCGAACCCCGCCACAACAGGATGCCGCTACTATTGGGGCTAAAATTCACGTTTATATTTCCATAAGAACATTTTCAAAGCTGCGACTGCATGATCTATAGCAACGGACTAAAGTCCGATGTTACAAAATGGGTCATCCCTATGGGATTTCACCGTGTTATAGGCAGTGTCTCGACCTATTTTGTAAGACAATCCATTGATTTGTTAGCATTAAAGTGGTTCAATACTACTTTTACCACGTCCTATAACCACTTTAAAGTGGTTCTGAAGTACTTTTAATACGTCCTATAACCACTTTAAAGTGGTTCAAGACCACTTTAAACACGTAGCCTAACTACTTTAAAGTAGTTCAAGACCACTTTAAAGTACTTCAGAACCACATAAAAGTAGTTGACCAACCACTTTAAAGCACTTCCAGACCACTTTTAAGTAGTTATATAACCAGTTAAAAGTAGTTCCAGACCACTTTAAAGTACTTCTTAGCCGATATTGCGAATTTACAATACATTTCTTTTATGAAATTCTTTTCCCTGCTTGTCATTGCGAGGAACGAAGCAATCTCATCTCATTTTCGCCATTACCATCAATAGATTGACACGCTTCACTGCGTTACGTTCGCAATGACCAAATAGGAAAATGAATAATCCCTCAGGTACTATCTTAACTACCTAATTTATTTTGTTAATTTTTATATATTTGCAACACCGAGAGGAAGCTTCTTGCGATTATTCACTGGATGTTTACCTTGTGTAGTCCCGACTTTTAAGTTGGGACTATTTTTTTTATTTTTGTTTTCTACGAAAACACACTCCCGAGAGGATAACTTTTGCTCCCCTTCTTGGATATTTATCTGATGATTTGCATCGTAAGATTCGTTTTTATTCCATAAATGATAAATCATCACCAACAATTTCTTTTGAACCGCAACATAACTTTTCATCTTAACTCCATGT
>CANFVB010000037.1 GCA_947450355.1 Bacteroidota bacterium | reverse complement strand
CGCATAAGTTTTTCGATTATATGTTGCCCGAAGATCACGAAATTACTCGAAAAGAAGTTGAAAAACTGCAAAAAGGAGTCTTGACCTTGAATTTTGAAAATCGATATATTTGTAAAAATGGGGAAATAAAAACCATTATTTGGTCGGTATTTCCAGAGCTTCCCACAGGATTATTATATGCCGTTGGTCGGGACATTACAGAACATAAAGTGGAGGAAAAGACATTGATTTCAGCAGAAAATTTCTTCAATATTTCATTTGATATGTTTGTGATTATTAAGGATGATAAATTTATAAAAGTAAATCCTGCATTCAATAGAATTTTAGGGTACGATTCTAACGAGATTATTAATAAATCGTATCAGGAATTTACGCATCCCGATGATGTAGCCGCTTTCATGGAAATTATTATAAAATTGCAATTACACGATTCCGTGATTAGCCATAGAATTCGGAATCGGTGTAAAAATGGAAGTTACAAATGGATTGATTGGACAAGCACCATTGATCTTCAAACAGGAATTATTTATGCCGTTGCTAAAGATGTTTCTGAATTAATTGAAGTTGAAAATTCATTGAAAACGGCAAATTTATTTTTTGATTTGGCTTTTGATATTTTGATGGTTGCCGATGAGGAACATTTCATAAAAATTAATCCAACTTTTTCCAAAACATTAGGATATAATAAAGAGGATATGGCGAATATAAAATTTATGGATTTGATTCATCAAGATGACAAAAAAAGAACGCAAGAAGTTATAAAAAGACATTTGGAGGGAGAGCCAATTGTTAATTTTAGAGCGCGATTTGTTTGCAAAGATGGTTCCTATAAATGGCTTGATTTGAATAGCAATGTAGATCTTTCGTGGCGTATTTTTTATTCTGTGGGACGAGATGTTACCAAAATTGTTGAATTAGAAAATGAGCAAAAACGAGTTGTTAATGAACTCTATGAGAATGAAGAAAAGTTACGGTTAATAGTTGAAAACATTAGTGAAGGAATTATTGTAACCAATGCCAATAAGAAAATAATATTGGCAAATGATATGGCAAATGAAATTTTTGGTGTTGAAGACGATGCCATAATAACGCCAGATTTAACTGATTTTTTTGAAATTTATTATCCTGATGGAGTTACCATTTTTCCTTCTCAAAACTTACCGATGGAAAGAGCTTTGAAAGGCGACGTTACCGATGATTTAGAAGTTGTTTTGGTGGGTCTTGAAAACAATATTAAAAGACGTGTTTTAATAAGCGGAAAACCTTTGGTAGATCAAAATGAAACCGTAGTTGCCACAGTTATTACTATCAAAGACATCAGCAAATACAAACAAATGGAGGAAGATTTGAAAGAAACCGAATTGAAATACCGCCAATTAATTGGGTTTACAAAAAGTAATGGAAAGGTGAGGTGAGGGAGCATTTTGAACTTTTTTCTGTAGAATTTTTTGGGCGTGCCCTCGTTTAGAACATTCCTGTTTCCGAGGAAATTTTTCGTTAAACTCGGTCGGGTGTTCCGTTACAAGTCCTCGCCAAGTTCCGCTTTCGCTACACTTGGCTGTGGGCTATCCACTTCACCCCCTCACGCAAGCTACAGATAAAGGACACAAAATACATAAATTTCCACAAAATATCGTTTAACAAACAAAAAACCTTTTGCAACAATAAAACAGCATCCAAAAAAACTTGTCGCATTTGCAGTTACGCCTGTCGGGTTTGTAATTACGCCTGTCGGGTTTGTAGTTACGCCTGTCGGGTTTGTAATTATGCTTGTCGGGTTTGTAGTTACTCCTGTCGGGTTTGTAATTATGCCTGTCGGGTTTGTAGTTACGCCTGTCGGGTTTGTAGTTATGCCTGTCGGGTTTGTAGTTATGCTTGTCGGGTTTGTAGTTACGCCTGTCGGGTTTGTAATTATGCTTGTCGGGTTTGTAGTAATAGCAAACTATAAACTACAAACAAATACCTTGAAATCCTTTTGCATCATACTTTATAAAATGGAGTTCGGTAAACTTCATTTGTTGCGGAAATTCTAGTAGAAACCAAGTGGAACAAAGAGTCCAGCACATAGCAATACCCGAAGTTTAGTTTAGATTGCTTCATACCTCGCAAGGATCTAAACGAAGGTCACACCCAAAAAAATAAAATTACTATCTTTGCGACGAATTTATTAACAATCAATAAAAAAATTTCACCAATGAAAACGCTTCAAGACTTCAATTTCAAAAACAAAAAGGCCGTAATTAGAGTAGATTTTAATGTTCCTTTGGACGAAAATTTCCACGTTACAGATACTACCAGAATTGAAGCGGCGAAACCTACAATCGACAAAATTATTGCCGATGGCGGAAGCGTGATTTTAATGTCGCACCTTGGGAGACCAAAGGGAATTGAGGAAAAATATTCGTTGCAACACATCGTGAAAACGGCATCGGAAATCTTGGGAATGGAAGTGCTTTTTGCTTCGGATTGTGTGGGTGAAATTGCTGAAAAAGCAGCTGAAAATTTGCAACCAGGTCAAGTTTTACTTCTTGAAAATCTTCGTTTTTATGCCGAAGAAGAAGCTGGAGATGTTGGTTTTGCAAAAAAATTGGCGTCTTTGGGAGATATTTATGTGAACGATGCTTTTGGAACGGCGCACAGAGCACACGCTTCGACAACAATTATTGCACAATTTTTTCCAGAAAATAAATGCTTCGGAGCCTTATTGGCAAAGGAAATTGAAAGCTTGAATAAGGTTTTGAAAAACAGTGAAAAACCAGTAACTGCAGTTCTTGGAGGTTCGAAAGTATCTTCAAAAATTACGGTTATCGAAAATATATTAGACAAAATTGACCACATGATTATTGGTGGCGGAATGACTTTTACTTTCGTGAAAGCGTTGGGCGGAAAAATTGGAAATTCTATTTGTGAAGACGACAAAATGGAATTGGCTTTAGAGATTTTGAAAATTGCCAAAGAAAAAGGCGTTCAAATTCACATTCCTGTTGATGTTGTTGCAGCAAATGCTTTTTCAAATGATGCGCAAACTCAAATTGTAGATGTTAGAGAAATTCCTGATGGATGGCAAGGTTTGGATGCAGGTCCAAAATCATTAGAAGCTTTCAAAAAAGTAATTATGGATTCAAAAACGATTCTTTGGAACGGTCCTTTGGGAGTTTTTGAATTGCCAACTTTTGCCAACGGAACAATCTCTTTAGGGAATTATATAGCAGAATCAACCGCAAATGGTGCTTTTTCATTAGTTGGTGGTGGCGATTCTGTAGCTGCCGTAAAACAATTTGGTTTAGAAGACAAAATGAGCTATGTTTCTACTGGTGGCGGGGCAATGCTTGAAATGTTAGAAGGAAGAATTTTGCCAGGAGTTGCAGCAATCTTAGATTAAAAGACACTTTTAACACTAATTTTTGAATTTTTACGTTTATAAATATTAGATTTGTAAAACACGTAACAAATTGAATTGTAGCATTTTGACATTAATATTTATGAATATACGAAATACGACCCTCAGCCTTTTTCTGATTTTATCACTAAATACCTTTGCTCAAGATCCAATTTGGAATTTGAAAAAGGAAACGAAAAATTCTTATTTAGATTCTATAAAATCGACATTTGTACACGACAATATTGCCGCTTGCGTGGACAGTTTGTGGATGAAAGAATTGTCGAATTTGGATTTATATAACGACCTTTCTGTTGACATTAAAACCATTAATATTGACGAAAAAGTTGATTTTGAATTGCCAACTGCATTACTGAAATCAAGACTTGCGGCAATGGATGCGAAATCACCATTCAATATAGAATACAATCAAGGTCTTGAAAACATCATTAAATCCTTTCTAAAAAACAGAAAAAAATCATTCGAAAGATTGATGGCAATTTCTGAATATTATTTCCCAATGTTTGAAGAGGCAATGGCGAGACAAAATGTGCCTTTGGAAATTAAATATTTGGCGGTTGTAGAATCGGCATTGAACCCAAAAGCGGTTTCAAGAGTGGGTGCAACGGGACTTTGGCAATTTATGTTTCAAACTGGAAAACAATACAATTTAGATATAAATACATACGTTGACGACAGAAGCGACCCGTTAAAAGCGAGTGATGCAGCGGCGTTGTATATGTCAAATATGTATAAAATTTTTGGCGATTGGGATTTGGTTTTGGCATCTTATAATTCAGGACCTGGAAATGTTGCCAAAGCAATTCGCCGATCTGGAGGACAACAAAATTTTTGGAATATCAGAAAGTATTTACCAAAAGAAACACAAGGTTATGTTCCTGCATTTTTGGCTACAATGTACATTTATGAATTTCACAAAGAACACGGAATTGTACCTAATCGCGCTATAATTAAGCATTTTGCGACGGATACAATTATGATAAAGCAGCAAATTTCTTTCAAACAAATTTCTGATTTATTGAACATTCCTGTTTCGCAATTGCAATTATTGAATCCTTCTTACAAAAGAGATGTAATTCCTTTTATTGCAGGTGAAAATCATTTCTTGAGATTGCCAAATGATAAAGTGGCTATTTATACTTCCAATGAAGATAAAATTTATGCTTATACGCAATATGAAGCCAGCAAAAGAGAACGCCCTTATGAAAGCAGAGGAATTGCGGTTCGTGATAGTTTAAATTCGGATTCAGAACGAACAGTTGTTTCTAAAACCAGATTCTATAAAGTGAAGCGTGGCGATAGTTTGAGTGAAATTGCAGGTAAATTTGGCGTTGCAATGTCAGACATTAAAAAATGGAATAAACTTAAAAACAACAAAGCTCCTAAAGGTAGAAATTTGAAAATTTATAGTTATGAAAATGTGGCTGTGAAACCTAAAAAAGCAGAAGTAAAAGCTGCTGAAACCAAAACAGACACCGCTATTGTTGCTTTAAATACTACTGTTTCAGACAAAAAGTATAAAGAAGAACAAGTTGTTTCATTTGAGAAAACAACGAAAAAATATAAAGTTAGAAAAGGTGATAATTTAGGTTCGATTGCCGCTAAATATGATGTTTCAGTTTCGGATATTAAGGAATGGAACAATCTAAAAAAGAATAAAGTTGCTTCTGGAAAAACCTTGAAAATAATGACAACCGAGAGAGTTGTTTCAAAGGTTAGAAAAGAAATTAAATTGGATAAAAAACTTGTTGAAACTAAAGAAGCAGTTGTTTCAAACGAAATCAAATCAGATAAAAATTCAATTACTGAAAATTCAAAAACACCAGAATATTACGTAGTTCAAAAAGGAGATAACCTTGGGAATATTGCAAAAAAATATGCTGTTTCTGTTGAAGATTTAAAACAATGGAATAATTTAGATGATGTAAATGTTCAGCTTGGATTTCAACTTAAAATTGCAAATGAAAGTGAAAATCCTGAGGAACAAATTGCTGTAAAGAAAGAATATAAAACACAAGAATATGTTGTTTTGAAAGGTGATAATATTGGAAATATTGCAAAAAAATATAAAGTTTCATCGGAAGACATTAAATCATGGAATAATTTAGTTGATAACAATATCCAACTTGGAAGCACAATAATAGTTTCAAAAACTGAAATTATTGTTGCAGAAAAAGTAATTAAGAAAGATAAAACAGTTTCAAAAGCGACTAAAAATCAAGAACATTACTATGTTCAAAAAGGAGATTCACTTTATACGATTGCAAAAAAATATCCTGGAATTACCATTTCCGATATTAAAAAATGGAATGGCATTAGCAGTGAAAATCTTAAACCGGGAATGAAACTAAAAATTAACGGATAATAGAATTTATATACTTAAATTTGGACTTTAATTCATTTAGACATTATGAATAAAGTCCATTTTTTTTTGCTTCTAACAGCGGTTTTTTTTCTTTCGTGTAAAAACAAAAGAGACACTTCCACGGAAAAAACTACTGGCGAAATCAATACTATTTCCGTACTTATAGACGATCAATTGTGGAAAGGCGAAATTGGAGACAGCGTCCGAAACAAGTTTGCTTCATCAGTTATTGGACTTCCACAAGAAGAACCTCAATTCACTATAAATCAATATCCTATAAAATTTTTAGAGGGTTTTGTAGTAAATAGCAGAAACAGTATTGTTATTAAAAAAGAAGCGGTTGGTCGATTTGAAATCAAGAAAAATGAATTTGCAACCCCTCAAAATGTGTTTTATATTTCAGGACGAAATACAATAGAAATAACAGATACTATCGAAAAATATACGCCTGAAATAATTCGGATAATGCGTCAAACAGAAATTGCAGAAAACCAAAGAATTAATGATACGGCATTGATTAAAACCGAGCGAATCAAAAAGAAGTTTAAAATTGCGTTGAACATTCCAAAAGGTTACAATAGCGTTTTGACTCGGAAGAAATTTATATGGTTTAAAAAAGAAATAACTGGCGGAAGTACAAGTATTTTAATTTACCAAATTCCCATTAAAAATATCGAAAATCATCCCAATTCGAGTGTGATTAATAATATAATAAAAATGAGAGATTCGATTGGTTCCCTATATATTCACGGAACAGAGCAACATTCAAAAATGATTACCGAGCAAGCCTATTCTCCCTATTTTTTCAAAACAAAATTAGAGGAAAGAAGAACCTATGAAACGAAAGGAACTTGGGAAATGAAAAACGATTTTATGTCGGGACCATTTATAAATTACTGTATTACTGATTATAAAAACCGTAGAATTCTGGTTTTGGAAGGATTTTGTTATGCGCCATCCAAGAAAAAAAGAGACTTAATGTTTGAATTGGAAGCGATAATAAAATCGGTGAAATTCATAAAAAAATAAATAAAAAACTATGCCAATAAAATGGGTAACGAAAAAATTTGAAGAACTTTCTGTTGTCGAATTATATCAAATATTGAGATTGCGTTCCGAGATTTTTGTAGTGGAACAAAACTGTGTTTATCAAGATTTAGACAATAAAGATCAAAAAGCATTGCACCTTTTTGGGGAATATGATGGTAAAACAATCGCCTATTCGAGACTTTTTAAAGCGGGTGATTATTTTGATTATTCTTCGATTGGGAGAGTTGTCGTAGATAAAAATTATAGAGATAGAAAATTTGGTCATGAGCTAATAAATCAAGGAATTGCTGAAATTAGAAATCATTTCAAGGAGGAAAATATTACTATTTCTGCTCAATTGTATCTAAAGAAATTTTATGAAACACATGGATTTATCCAAACTTCAGAAATGTATTTAGAAGACGATATTCCGCACATAGAAATGAAAATAACAGCTTAGATTTTTGTAATTAAAAGCTCAACTCTTCGGTCGTACTCGTTTCCTTTTCCAAGCGGAACGGTATTCCCGTAGCCTTTAAAAGTCATTCTGTCTTTAGAAATTCGCTTAAAAAGCAAGTATTTGTAAACCGAACCAGCTCTGTTAATTGAAAGTTCTCTTTTTCTAGTTTCTCGGTCAATTGCCTCTTTTTGATACGGCGGCGTACAGCAAACATGTCCTTGAATTTCGAATTGTAAGTTTTTGTATTTCATTAAATCTCGAGCAATTTTATCCAATTGTGTTTTGGCCTTAAATTCTAATTTACTACTTCCTCTTTCAAATAATAGGTTGTCAAGATAAATATGGTCACCTATAATTTGCTTTTTTTGAATAGAATTATAAAACCCCGGAATTTCAATTTTTGGAAGTGGTTTAAGATTTAAAACAACGTCTACTCTTCGGTTTTTAGAACGTTTCTCAGGCAAATTTTCAACCATATCGTCATCAATCAAAATTCGTCCTTTACCTTCAATAGTTACAATGATTTTGTTTTTAATTCCATTATTCAAAAGCATATCCTTAATAGTACTTGCCCTGTGAGTTGACAATTTAAAATTATAGGCGTCTTTGCCAACATCATCGGTATAACCAAATATTTGTACGGATTCAATCCTAGTGGAATCCGTTTTTTTTATATAATCAACAACGGCTTTGCCTTGTTTTTCATCTAAGTTGAATTTGTCGAACTCAAAATAAACTGATTGAACCACTTCTTCTTGTGCATATAAAAAACCACAAAACAAAATTGGTAAAAATTTTAAAAAACGCATAATTAATTTTTTAATATGTTATTGTATTCCAATTGATTATTCAAAATTCCAACAGCTTTCTTTATCTCAACATTATTTTTTGTGTAATACAGATACAAGCCTTCTTTATATTGGTATCTTTTAATAATTTCGTCCAAAATTAGATTTTTTATTTCTTTTTGGTTTTGATTTAATAAATTTTCTTCACTTTTTTGCAATGCAGAAAGCAATTGTTGGTATTCGACAGCAATAGAAGCATCTAATTTTTCTTTTTTAGCAATTGTCAATGTCTTTTTTAATGCCAATTCCGTTTCTGTGTCAAATGAGAAATTTTCTTTCTTTAAAAAAGTTTTAAAAGCAATGAAATCTGCATCGGTAATTGTAGGAATTGTAGTTCCTAAATTTGGGTTTTTATAATAATAATTAGTTACAAAATTGAAAATTCCATCGTTTTTTACCAAAGCATCCGAGATATTGCTAAGTTTGGTCTCATCCATAACGACATCTGGAAGTATTCCACCTCCATCATAAACAGTTCGCCCTTTTCGAGTTTTAAACGCATTATAATCGGTTGATGCAGTGCGAATTGCCTTACCATCTTTGTCTTTATGAGAATAATCTAATGCTTGAATACAACGGCCAGATGGGGTATAATATCGAGAAATTGTAATTTTAATTTGAGTTCCATAACATAAGTCAATTGGACGTTGCACCAATCCTTTTCCAAAACTCCTACTCCCAATTATGACCGCTCTATCTAAATCTTGTAATGCCCCAGAAACTATTTCCGAAGCCGAAGCACTTTTTCCATCTACAATTACCACCAATGGAATTTCAGTATCTATAGGTTCTCGAGTAGTTTTAAAAGTATTATTATGTTTTTCGATTTTCGATTTTGTTGTAACAATAATCTCATTTTTTGGGACAAATAAATTACAGATATTAACAGCTTCGTTCAAAAGTCCTCCAGGATTTCCTCGTAAATCTAAAACGATTTTTTCCGCACCTTCTCTTTTCAATTGTTCTAAAGCCTCTTTTACTTGAGCAGATGCTTTAGCTGTAAATTGATTGAGAACTATGTACCCTGTTTTATCGTCAATTTTTCCAAAAAACGGAACGGCTTTTAATTCTACTTCTTCCAAAATCAATTGTGCGGAAAGTTTTTTCCCTTGACGATTAAATTTGATGTCAACTTTTGCGTTTTTACCGCCCTTCAATAATTGACCCGCATCTTCCTTGAAATCAGCAAGAATAATATCGCCAATTTGGATAATTTCATCACCTCCTTTTAACCCAGCTTTGTCTGCAGGATAATTTTTATATACTTCTTTTACAATCAATTTTTCTTCTTTTCTTGTAATCACAGCGCCAATTCCCGTGTATTCGCCAGTGTTATTTATTTTAAATTTCACAACATCTTGTTCATTAAAATAATTGGTATAGGGATCTAAATCGGCCAACATACTTTTGATGGCTTTGTCCATTAGCTCGCCAGGATTGGTGTCGTCAACATAATTCATATTTACCGCTTTGAACAACGTTGTGAAGATTTCTATTTGTTTGGCAACTTCAAAAAAATCTTCCTTGAAGCTTGCGCCAATAAAGAGTAAACCACTTGCTATTACTGGAATTATATATCGTTTTTTAAGGAAAAGGTGCATTTTATAACTTTAAAATTTATTGAAAACGAAAATACGAATTAACTTTATATTGACGTTATAAATTATTCATAATTAATTAGTTTTTGAAATTTCTAATAGCACCGATTTTCAAAAGCCCTTAAAAGTTTTTTTTGTTTTTAAATTCAAATCTATTTTAGTGAATTATTTATCACCAAGAAATAAAAAGGACGGAATGTTACTTCCGCCCTTTTTGCCCCAAATCTACCATTAACTTTACCTACTATTGCTATGGTTTACCAAATGTATAATAAGTATATACTTTTAAAACAAAGATTCGTTTAAGTGTTTAGTAAAAACGTTTAAGTGCGTTTTTTACTACAAATTAATAGGCTCTTGCGTCTTTTCCTTCATAGAAATTCATAAAAGCGCGATTTACCACTCGATTTCCACCAGGCGTTGGATAATCACCCGTAAAATACCAATCCCCTAAATTTTTAGGACACGCTATATGCAAATTTTCAACTGTTTGAAATATGATTTTTACTTCTGCTTTTACAGAAACATCTGTGAGCATTTCAGCAATTTTATCGGAAACTTCTTGCGGTTGAAAAGGTGCGTAAATTTCTGTTACGAAGTTCACTACTTCACTGTCTTTCAAATTTTCTTGCGCTTTGCATTTCAAATAAACCGATTCAACAATATGGTATAAATTCCTTTCTTTTAGTAATTCTAATGCAGCTTGAAACGCCACTAATCCTTCCAATTTCGCCATATCAATCCCATAACAATCAGGATAACGAATTTGTGGTGCCGATGAAACTACGATGATACTTTTCGGTTTCAAACGATCCATCATTTTGATGATACTCATTTTTAAAGTAGTTCCACGAACAATACTGTCGTCAATAATTACAAGGTTGTCCGTAGGTTTTATAACGCCATACGTAACATCATAAATATGGGCAACCAAGTCATTCCTGCTGCTGTCTTCAGTAATAAAAGTTCGAAGTTTAGCATCTTTAATAGCTACTTTTTCGGTTCTGATTTTTACAGAAAGTAATTCCTGTAAAGACTCTTTTGTCAAAGTATCTCTGTTTTGAAGAATAAAATTATTTTTTCTTTGGTTCAAAAAATCTTGTGCTGCTTCAACAATTCCGTAGAATGAAGTTTCGGCAGTGTTTGGAATATAAGAAAAAACGGTGTTGTCGGTATCATTATCAATTGCTTCTAAAACTGCTGGCAAAATCAATTTTCCGAGGTTTTTACGTTCTTGATAGATTTCGGCATCACTTCCTCTTGAAAAGTAAATTCGTTCAAAAGAACACGCTTTTTTTACCGTAGGTGTTATGATTTCTTCTTCAGTTACCTTTCCGTTTTTCTTAATAATCAACGCATTTCCTGGTTGCAATTCTTGAACTTTATCAAAATCCACATTGAAAACCGTTTGGATAACTGGTCGTTCCGAAGCTACCACAACAATTTCATCATCTTGATAAAAATAAGCGGGACGAATTCCTGCTGGATCTCTAAATACGAAGGCGTCACCGTGTCCTAAAAGCCCTGCCATTGCATAGCCTCCGTCCCACCCTTTTGAAGCACGACGAAGAATTTTTGCGATTTCTAATTTTTCAGCAATTACTGGTGAAGCTTCTCTTTTTGACAAGCCATTATTTTTACATTCTTGGTATAAATCCGTTACTTCATCATCAAGAAAATGTCCGATTTTTTCCATTACTGTAACGGTATCTGCCATTTCTTTTGGGTGTTGCCCCAATTCAATTAAGCTACTAAAAAGTTCTTTTACATTAGTCATATTGAAATTTCCCGCAATAATTAAATTTCGGTGCATCCAATTGTTTTGTCTTAAAAATGGGTGAACACTTTCGATGCTGTTTTTCCCAAAAGTACCGTACCGAACGTGACCCAAAAAGACTTCTCCAATATAAGGGATGTGTTTTTTTTGAAGCGCAACATTATCAGCATATTCTGGATGCGAAGCCATTTCCTCGTTGACTCTTTCGTTGATTTGAGAAAACACATCTTGAATGGCTTGCGGATCGTTAGAACGCACGCGGCTAATGTATCTTTCGCCAGGTTCCATATCTAACTTTATACTTGCAAAACCAGCACCATCTTGACCTCGATTGTGCTGTTTTTCCATTAAGAGATACATTTTTTGGATGCCATAAAAAGCGGTTCCGTATTTCTCTTTGTAAAATTCAAGCGGTTTTAAAAGTCTTAAATAGGCTATTCCACATTCGTGTTGTAATGCATCGCTCATTGTAGTTGTGTTGTGTTGTTAGGGACAAGTCGCGACTTGTCCGTACTGCAAGTCGCGATTTGTCCGCGATTTGTTCGTGCTGTTTTGTAAAAAAAAGCCCCGAAATTTCGAGGCATAAATTTATTGTATTTCTATATCAAATTGTGTTAAAGATTTGAATTGTTGCAACCTTTCAGTTACCTCATCGCTTTTAAGCCCAACCATTCTTTCTGTTCCAAATTTCTCGACACAAAAAGAGGCGAGATTAGACCCGTAGATAATGGCGTTTTTCATATTTTCAAAAGATATGTTTTCGCTTTGCGTAATATATCCTGCAAATCCACCTGCAAACGTATCTCCTGCTCCAGTTGGATCAAAAACTTCTTCTAATGGCAATGCTGGTGCAAAGAAAACTTCTTTATTGTGAAACAAAAGTGCTCCGTGTTCTCCTTTTTTAATAACTACATATTTTGGACCCATTGTGTGGATTTTTGCTGCCGCTTTCACTAATGAATATTCACCTGACAATTGACGGGCTTCTTCATCGTTGATTGTAATTACATCTACACGTTTAATTACATTCAATAAATCTTCTAATGCGCAATCCATCCAGAAATTCATCGTATCTAAAACTACCAATTTAGGTTGTACTTCCATTTGGTCTAAGACACTGCTTTGAACCATTGGGTGCAAGTTTCCAAGCATTACAACATCGGCATTTTTAAAATTTTGGGGTACTTTTGGTTGAAAATCAGCCAATACATTCAATTGTGTGTCTAATGTATCTCTTGAATTTAAATCGTTATGATAACGACCACTCCAAAAGAATGTTTTCCCGCCTTTTACGATTTCAAGTCCTGAAATATCTATATTTCTATCGGTTAATAAGTCTAAATATTCTTGTGGAAAATCATCCCCAACTACAGAAACAATAGCCGATTGAAGGTTAAAATGGGAAGCTGAAAGACCAATATAAGTTCCTGCACCTCCTAAAATTTTATCTGTTTTCCCGAAAGGAGTTTCAATAGCGTCGAAAGCAACAGTTCCAACAATCAATAATTTGTTCATAATATGTCATTGTGAGATTTGAAGCAATCTCTAATTTAGATGCAAAGATATGTTTTTAGTTGCAGAGTTGCAAAGAGAATAAAAGTCAATTTTTCGAAAAAGGTTAACTTTAAAAGAGGTAATTAACGAAATTTACTCAGGAATGATTGGGTAAATTAAAGAGTTTCTTTTTTTATTGTCACTAAAAACTTTTCAAAGAGTTGGATTGTTTTGGTGTTGATTTCTTCATACGATAATCGGTCTTTGGTTTGGTATAATAACATAAATGCGTAAGGCATATTCAAATTATCTAACAATAAGTGTTTGTTTAAACGATAAGTTTCCCGAAGAACCCGTTTGAAATAATTTCTATCAACTGCGTTTTTAAAGTGTTTTTTTGAAACTGAAACGCCCATTTTAATTGGTATATTTTCACCAAAGTCTCCAGAAATATAAACTAAGCGTAAAGGGTATTTCGAAACAGATGCCCCTTTTGAAAAAAGTAAATCAATCGTTGTTTTGCTTTTTAATTTCTCGATTTTTGGGTAAGTAAACTTCATTTTTTTGTAATTCTAATGTACAAAGATACGAAGGTGAATCAATAAAGTGGTGAATTATAAAATTTCATTATTTGGCTTTAATGAAGTTAATAAAATATGAATATTCGCCTCAACTCCCAAAAATCCCTCCAAACATGATAATATTAGTAATTTCCATAAAAACTCAATATTGTACGATTCTATTGTTTAAAAAATTAAATCTTTATTTTCCATTTTTTTAGCATTTTAACTTTACTGAAGTTCTTTATTTATTGATTTAACGCTTAACATTTTAATTTTATCGTTATTTTTAGACAATTAATCGTTTTTAAACAATGTATTTAAAGTTGTTAAAAAAATCATAATTATTTAAAAAAAACAATTCAAAACAATGTTATTTTGATTGATTATGATTTATGCGTAACAATACTATAAATCAGACCAAACACAACTGATTATTCGTTTAAGTTTCTTTATCGTCATTAAGTGTATTTTAAGAATATAACAGTGTTTATGTTAAAATAAATCGATACTTTTATAAAAGTTAATGTAATGAATCATGAAAAAATCCCTCTTTTTTCTGCTTTTTGTCACATCGATTTCATTCTCGCAAGGAATAATTATCGATACCACCTCTATGACTATACCGCAATTAGTTCATACCGTGTTAATGGGGAATTCTTGTTCTAATGAAACCAACTTTGTTTTTTCATCTCATAAAGGAATTGGCAAGTTTACAAACACAAATCCAAATTTTCCATTTGCAAATGGCGTATTAATCCGAAATGGGATAGCGAAATTTACTCAAGGACCATACACTGGGAGCAACGAAAGTACCATAATTAACAGTTCAGGCGACACAGATTTACAAACGATTAGTAATAATAATGGGCAAACCGCTGCAATAACGGATGTTGGTTTTATCCAATTTGATTTTACGCCAATATCTAACAATTTTAGTTTTGATTTTCTTTTTGCATCGAATGAATATGGTCAATACCAGTGTGGTTTTAGTGATGTTTTTGCCTTCTTATTAACAGATTTAACTACGAATGTAAAAACTAATTTGGCTGTTATTCCTGGTACTTCCACTCCTGTTACCGTGAAAAATATTCGTGATGACGCTTACAATTCAGCTTGCCTGTCTAATAATCCTAATTTATTTGGAAGATATAACGTTGCTAATCCAACTACAGCACCAATAAACATGAGGGGCGAAACGGTTCTTTTGAAAGCTTCGTCTCCAGTGATTCCAAATAGAACTTATCGAATAAAATTAGCTATTGGAGATTATTTGGATAGTAATTTTGATTCTGCGGTATTTATCAAAGGAGGGAGTTTTACAACCACCACGGATTTAGGGCCAGATAAAATGATTTGTCAGGGCGAAAATATAATCTTAAATAGCGGTATTTTACCTCCATTTCAAACAACTTGGACATTAAATGGGATTCCAATTGTTGGGCAAACTGGAACAACTTTAGTCGTTACTCAACCAGGTACTTATGGAGTAATCGGAACACTTACTGGTTCTGGTTGCAGAATTACCGATGAAATTATTATTTCAAATTTAGTTACAAATACTATAAACGATATTACTGTTTGCAACTCGGGGCAAACTACTTATCAGTTTAATTTAACCAAGAATAATTTGACAAGTTTGGGACTTAATCCTGCTGATTATTCGCTGCTTTACTTTGCTAGTCTAGCAGATGCTAATGCAAATAGTCCACAAATTCCACTTTCTCAATTATCGTCTTATTCAAGCATTAGTGGCGCAACAATTTATATTAAAGTAAAACATCTTTCAAATGGCGGAAGTATTTGTGACAACGTGATTTCATTTAATTTAATTGTAAACCCACCAGTAATTGCTGCTGTTCCTTCAAATGTTAGCTTATGTAATGTTTCTACAGGGAATTTAACATATAATTTAACGCTTCAAAATTCAATTGTACTAAATGGACAACCAGCTGCAAATTTTACACTAACTTATTTCAATACTCAAGCAGATGCTTTAGCTAATACAAACCCAATTTTAAATCCTAGTTCATTTCCAATTGCGATTTCTCAATCACCTATAACGGTTTGGGTTAAAATGAGTGACGCTTTAAATAATAGGTGTTTTGATGTTGTAAATTTTAACATTACCGTGTTTCCAAAACCTTTAGTTGATACATTACCTAATGTGATAAAATGTCATAGTTTTACTTTACCAGTTATAATTAATGGTAATTATTTTACAGGCACAAATGGGTCAGGAACGATGCTTCACGCTGGAGATGTTATTACTGTTTTGGGCACTTATTACATTTTTAATGGTCCTGATGCAAATGGCTGTTCTAATCAAAGTTCTTTTGTTGTAACTTTAATTGATCAAATTACTTTTCCGTTAACTGCTTGTGGAAAATATAAAATCCCAACCCCTCCATCGGGTCATTTTTATACAGGTCCATCGGGAACGGGAAGTATGCTTACACCTGGAACATTTTTGACTACCTCCCAAACTATATATTATTATGCAATAATTGAGGGCTCTGTTTGTAGAGATACCTCATTTGATATAACAGTTTTCCCACTACCTTTAGTTGACACACTTCAGAATGTTTTAACTTGTGATTCTTATGTTCTCCCTATATTAAGTAATGGAAATTATTTTACTGGAACTGGGGGAACTGGAACACCTTTGTTTTCTGGAGCTTTAATTACTACTAGTCAAACAATATATATTTATGCTTTTGACGGTCGCTGTCCAAACCAAAGTTCATTTAGGGTAAATATTGTAAAAACATCTCTTTATATTCCTATCATTCGATGCGGATCATATACTTTACCTGCCATTCCATTTGGAACCTATCGAGACCAACCGTCTGGAGGAGGAAATAGTATTCCATCAGGTACAATCATTACAACTTCGCAAATAATTTATTATTATGCAGTTACCACTACCTTTCCAAATTGCACAATTAATTTGAATTATGACATAACTATAAAACCATTGCCCTTGGTGGATTCGCCAACTAATAAATTAGAATGTCAGAATTATATTTTACCCGCATTAACAAACGGAAATTACTTTACAGCTACTAATGGTGGTGGAACGCAATTAAATGCTGGGGATATTATAACAACTACTAAAACATTATATGTGTTTTCAACTGGTATAAACGGTTGCACAAATCAAAGCTCATTTAGAGTTGAAATCCGTCCGCTACCACTTGTAGATAGTTTTACCGACATCCTAACCTGTACAGATTATGTTTTACTACCGTTAAGAAATGGAACTTATTATACAGCTACGAATGGTCCTCATGGAACAGGAACTATTATTCCTGTAGGAACCGTAATTTCAACGGATCAAAGGATTTACATTTATAACGAATGGAGCGATTTTATAACTTGCCATAGTGAAACGTATTTTAATTTGACATTTAGAGGCGTTGAGGTTGGAACTTTTGCTAACGTAAATGCTTGTGATAGTTATGTATTACCGCCATTAACCGTTGGGAATTATTATTCTCAACCCAATGGAATTGGACCACTCCCAGTTGGAACCGTTATTACAAATACTCAAACAGTATATGTATATGAAATATTAGGAACAAGAATAACATGTTCTGACGAAGCTCTTTTCATAGTTAATATTACTCATACGCCAGTATTAATTAGCCATTCTGATGTTGTAGCCTGCGAAAAGTATCTATTACCAACATTGTCTGTGGGGACATATTTTAGTGGCCCTAATGGAACTGGTACACAGTATTCTAGTGGCGATAGCATTACTTCAAATCAATTGGTTTATATTGTTGCTT
>CANFVB010000036.1 GCA_947450355.1 Bacteroidota bacterium | reverse complement strand
GCTTCTTTGAAATGCGCTCTATATCCCCAATTGGAATTAAGCACATTATAAATTAAAATAAATATCAAAAAGGAAGTTATTATAAGTAGAAAAACGTGTTGCCAATACATTATTTTCAACTTTAAATTGAACCTTTTTGGGGTTTTATAACTGGTATTTTTTTGTTCAATGTCTAAAAATTTACTGAAAGAAGCCACTCCAAATTCCAACACTCCAGAAAGTAAAAGGAAAACTAAAATGGCAATATCCATTCCTAATTCATAGTTTTTATCGAAGTAAACAATATATGGTAATTGCCCATTTTTAGTGGATGACCAAGCTAAAATTCTATCTGTGAAAATAAATAAGTACAAGCCTAATCCGTAAAAAAAATATTGGTAATTGTGATACAGAAATACATTTGGCTTGACCTCAATATTAAAATTGGTTTTTGCCTTTTTAAGTAGTTTTTTGAAAAATAAATCTAAATATATTTTTGAAATAATAATTGCGGAAATGATACCAATCCAATGTGTAAAATAGATTGATAAATTAGTTTGTGTTTTTAATAAAATTGCGATTACAGTTCCCGCAAAAATAGATAATGAAATTACCCATCGCTGCTGAATGGTGTGTAATGGCGCTAAAAGTAGCAGTAAAGTACCAATCAAAAATGCATAAACAAAAACAATAAATAATACTCTAAATGGATATAAATGGAAGAAAAAGTTGCAAATAAAAACTGATATTAAAACAAAAAATAAAGCTAAAATTCCAACATTGAGAAGATAATTTACAGCGCTTTTTGTCATTTTAAAATCATCGTGATGCCAGTAAAAAGAAGCTTGCCGACCAATAACCTGAACAAAACCGCCAGTTGCAACCAATCCAATTACAACTCCCAAAACCACAGCAGTTGATTGCACTTGGTTGAATCCGACAAAAGTCCATAAGGAATAACCAAAAAATACAATCGCTAAAATTTGTAAAAAAACAGGCATCAAATGGAAAAGTCCCAAAGGAAAATAGTGTAAAAAAATTTTGGCTTTTACCCATAAATAATCTGAAATTTGTATTACATCAGGATTAGTTTTTGACATGGCTTGTTCTTTAGTATTTTTGGCTGCTTTATGCTCTTCAGATGTTGTCAATTCTTGAAAAATAACATCCGCTAGAAACCGTATTGACGGTACGCCAAAATCTATTTCCGTGTCTTTATTTCTAATTCCCAATGATTCAATTGTTGCCATAACTACTTTATTGCTAACAGGTTTACCTATTTTTTCTTTGATTGAAAGCAGTAAGGAACGGGTATTTTCTTTGTGATTTTCCATATTAATTTGGGAACAAAATTTAGTTAGATTTCAATTATGAAGCCTCTTGATGTGATTCTAATTCAAATAATTCAGGGATTTCAATTTCAATTCTTTTTGGTGCCAATACTGTTTCGTAAGCATTTTCATATTCAGAAATAAACTTTTCAATAGTGAAATTATCAAGAATTTTTTCCCTTGAATTGATTCCCATTTGAGTTCGTAAAGTATCATTTTTCAATAATTCGATTACTTTATTTCCAATATCTACATAATCTTTTGGCTTACAAATAAAACCGCAATGTGCATCTAAAGCTTCAGAAACTCCGCCAACATCTGTTGCTACCACTGGGATTCCGCAACTCATAGATTCTAATATTGTATAAGGAAAACCTTCGGAAATTGAGGTTAATATTGAAATATCACCCTCCGAAAAAATTAAATTGGGTTTGTCGTGGAACCCTGCCAAAATGAAATTATTTTTCAATCCCAAGTCGTGAATCAAGGTTTCACATTCTAAAGTATATTCTGGAACCGCATTATTATCGCCATAAACCAAATATTTTATGTTGGGAATTTCCATTTTAACAATTGCACACGATTTTATCATTGTAATAATATCTTTCAATTCAAAAATTCTGGCGGCAGCAACAACGGTTGGAATTCCTATTAAATGCTCAGGTTTTGGAACTGGTTTAAATAATTCGTGATCAATTCCATTATAAATAACTTCAATATTTTTAGGATTTGCACCGTATAATTTCTCCCAAATGATATTAAATTTATTGACCGATAAAATCAAATCTGCTTTGTGATAGACTAATTCTGTGACACATTCCGAAAGTTTAATTAGGAACTTTTTCAGAAAAAAAGAATATTCAGATGAATTAATTGCCAACAATCGTTCACGAATAAAAACACCGTGTTCTGTAGCAATTATAGGCGTTCCGTATTTATATTTCAATATTAAAGCTGGAATTACAGGAAATCCAGATATTGTTAAATGCGAAATATCAACTTTTGGAATAGTAATTGAAAGTGGAATTAAAAACCGATAAAGCCAACGCATTCCAACAGTTAAATCATACAAAGAAACATCTTCATCATTCTCATTTTCAATTACTTCTGTAACAATATGGCAAAATGAATTCCATATTATACTGCTTTTCATCGTTTTCTTGTAATCGTTTTCTTGAAAAAATTGCCACATTTCAAAGAATGTATTGTCAAAATCATCTCGATTTCTCGTTTCTGTATAAATGGAAGTGATAAATCTTTCAAAAATGGGTAAGAAAACCTCTAATATTTGCAGTTCATTATCATTTTCTTTTCGCTCCGCAAATTCAAAATAGGGGCTTCCATAATTAATAAGTTCCTGCGGTTCCAAAGGCGACCAAAGTGGCACTTGAATAACCTCTTTCACGTTTTTACTTAACTTGTATTTTGGTGTTAATTCGAGATTTGCATTTATGGAATAAAGCGTATAATCAACGTTTTTTATTTTATTGCACAACATATCAGCCCAAGTGGAAACACCCCCACCGTTAAAAGGATAAGTACCTTCTAAAATCATTAAAACTGAGTATTTTTCTTTCACATTCATAATTTTTAGAAAACATATTTTACAGAAAAGAAGTGTTATTTTGGGAAATAAAACGTAGTCTTTATTGTATGTTTCCTAACAAATATAATTTGATAAAAGTGTGACAAAAAATTGTTCTGATTAAAGAAGTATATAAACGACAAAGTACTTAAAATTAACATCTTAAGTACTTTGATTTATATGAAGAAATAGCGTGCTTTTTTTAAAACTAATCGAAAAGTGCTTCTCGTATTTTTTTTCCTATTAATAGGTTTAATTTAATTTTATAATCGTCAACCAGCCATTCTCGGTAATTTTTCGAGCAATGACTCAAGCAAGTTGAATAACGTTTCATTCGACATTCAATATCATCGTGAAGTTCGCGAGCAAGAACTTTTGCTTCTTTTAAATCTTCAGAATTATCAACACACATTGAAGCGTGTTGCTCTAACGATTTATCCAAGACGATTTTTGAACGTAAATTCTGAGCAATTATTTTTTTGTGTTCGTCGTCAACATCAAAAGTTACAACGGCTGTATTTTTGAATTTTTCTCTTAATTCTGGTGGCATTTGATATTTGAAAAAGAGTTCAATTTCAACATCATCACGAAGATTTTCAAGGTAAAATTCTGGCGATTTAAATATATGTTGCCAATCAATTGGTGCGCTCCAAAGTCCGAATCGAGCGGCATTATTTCCCAAATCAATTACATTAAATGTGTTTTTATTTGGTAATTTTCTTGAACCACGACCAATCATCTGATAATATAATGTCAATGATTTTGTAGCTCTATTTAGAATTATGGTTTCCACAGTAGGTTCATCAAATCCAGTAGTCAAAATCCCAACAGAAGTTAAAATTGCATCTGGGGTTTTCTTGAACCAACTCAAAATATCCTTGCGTTCTTCAGGGCTGCAAGTATTATCCAAGTGGCGAATAACATATCCAGCTTCTCTAAAAGTTTCATAAACAAACAAGGAAGTATTGATTCCATTATTGAAAATCAAGGTCTTTTTACCCAACGATTTTTCAGTATATGCGTGAAGTAATTTTTCCTGCATCACCATATTTGAATACAAATCATCTGACGATTTCACGGTATAATCACCGTTAATTCCAACTTTTAAAGATGTTAATCCCACATCATAACTATAGGTAATTGCTTTTGCAAGAAAACCTTTGTCAATTAATGACGCAATTGTATCGCCAACAATCAACTCGTCATAATTTTCGTTCATTGGTAATTTTACATTAGAACTCAATGGCGTTGCGGTAACACCAAGAATAAATGCGTTTGTAAACGAGCTTAATAATTTTCTGAAAGAATTATAATGTGCTTCATCAATAATCACCAAACCAACATTATCTAAATGTAATTTTTCATCATTGATACGGTTTTTTAACGTTTCAACCATTGCAACAAAACAAGAATAATCATTTTGATCGGGCAATTCTTTGATTTTGCTATTGATGATTTTATTTTTTACATCAAAACCTTTAAGCATTTTTGAAGTTTGCTTACACAATTCAATACGGTGCGTCAAAACAACAACTTTTTTGTCGTGCTTGGCAATATATTGTCTGACAATTTCAGAAAAAATAACGGTTTTTCCACCGCCAGTAGGCAATTGATATAATAAATGATGGTTTTTAGGGGCGTTATCTAAGCGTTCAAAAATTGCGTCAATGTCGCCTTGTTGATACCCATAAAGTTCTTTTTTATCTTCAATTTCAATTTCTAACTCTTTATGTGGCATTTTTTTAATTATGATTTTTGCAAAAATACACCTAAAAAAGGGTTATTCAAGCATTAAAAAAGTATAAATCATAACTATTTTTAATATTCAAATCTTTCGATTATGGCATTGAACTCATAAATATTGAACCATTCTTGTGATTCTGCTTCGGTTCTAATGGCTTCCACCCTATTTTTGAATTCATATAAAACGCCATTTGCAATCATAAAACTAATTGCTTGCTCGAAAGAATTAAGTAAACTTTTATAAAATAATTCTTGTTTTATGATTTTTTCAGCTGAAAAAGTTTGAGCAATTTCGATGGAATACAACATTACATCGGCAATTATAAATGGATCTACGCCCAACATAATAAAGTGTTTAATGAATTTCTGGGCAACAGAACGCCTTGCTTTGGGTCTTTTTCCACGAACAGGGAAATATTCATTGGAAACTTTGAGCTTACAATCTTGAACCAATTTATTCTCATTGGGATTAAAAACAAAATTATAATAGGTTTTCACAGGCAGAAACTTGTCATATAATGCTATAATTTGCTCTTCTAATTGCTGTTTGTCGAGTTCGTTTAGGTATTTTTTTAAATCTCGTTTACTCATATAGTATCGTAATTATTACAAAAGTAAATTACTTTTTGATTCTTTTGATATTAATCAATGATATTAGTTAATTTTGTATTTTTAAATTTATAAAAAAATGCTTAAAACTTTCAAAATCGTTGCTATCCTTGAAGGAATCTCTTATTTGGTATTATTTTCAAATATGCTTTTTATAAAACCAAATGATTTCGTTTTATATCACAAATTATTGTACCCAATTGGAATGTCGCACGGCGTACTTTTTATCGGATATGTTGCTTTGGCAATTTTATTAAAGAAATCTCAAAATTGGAATTTTATTAGTTTGGGTTTCATATTATTAGCATCGCTGCTACCTTTCGCAACCTTTTTCATTGAAAAAAGATATTTAAAAAATGCATAAACTAATAGAAAATATATTTGGATGGTGTGAGCCTTTACTGAAAAGTTGGGGCGTTGATGCTTCAATGGCTTCCTATATTAACACCGCTTTAAACATTCTTGTTTTATGCGTTTTGTCCTATTCTATCTATTTAATTTTCAGAATAGTTTTGGTTACAGTGATGATTTTTATTGCAAAAAAAACCAAAACTAAATTTGATGATTTACTGGTTTCAAATAAAACTGCCAAGTATATTGCTCATTTAATTCCGTTGTTATTCATCTATAAATCGGTACCAATAATTTTAAATGATTTTACGTATTGGGAAACTATTTTCGGAAAATTAGTTGGTGTTTATATCGTTTTATTGGTACTTTGGATTATCAAAACTGTTTTTAATGCACTGCGAGACCATCTAAAACAAACGCCGAAATACAGCGACAAGCCAATTGATAGTTACATTCAAGTAATAATGATTGTATTTTGGATTTTTGGCGCAATTATTATCGTTTCCGAAATTTTTGATATTGACACCCAAAAACTATTAGCCATTCTTGGAGCTGCATCGGCAATAATTATCTTAATTTTTCGAGATACAATCCTTGGTTTTGTGGCAAGCGTTCAAGTTTCGTTGAATGATATGGTTCGCATTGGCGATTGGATTACATTTGACAAATTTGGTGCCGATGGAGATGTAATCGAAATTAATTTGGCTACTGTAAAAGTTAGAAATTTTGACAATACAACGACAACAATTCCTACCTATAGTATGATTTCTGATTCTTTCAGAAACTGGCGTGGAATGTTAAATTCAGACGGAAGACGTATTAAACGACACATCCTTATTCGCCCAAATAGTATCCGTTTTATGAATGAAAGTGAGCTTGAAAACTTGAAGAAAATTCAATTGATAAGTTCCTATATTGTTCATCGTCAAGAGGAGATTGAAAAGTTTAATTCTAAAAATAGTATTGATAAATCAATTGCCATTAACGGCAGAAATCTGACTAATTTTGGACTGTTTAGAAAATATATTACTCAATATCTTCATAATTATCCAGGTTTAAATCAAGATATGATTTTGCTTTGCAGACAATTACAACCTACGCAAAACGGAATTCCATTAGAAATTTATGCCTTTTCAAATGACAAAAAATTTGAGAATTATGAATATATAATGGCAGATATTTTCGATCATATCTTTGCTTCTATAAAATATTTCGACTTAGAAATTTTTGAATTATCTTCAAATTTGGATGAGAAAAATCAATCCGAATAGACTATTTCAATCGGTCTTTAACAAATTCAATTTCAGTTTTTCCGTGAGGTTGTGGTTTTCCATCCGCACCAAGACTTACCATTGTAATCGATTCAATTGTGATAATTGTTTCTCGTGTCATTATATTTCGAGCTTCACATTTTAGTGTCAATGAGGAAAATCCAAATTTTACCACATCAATTCCGATTTCGATAATATCGCCTTGTTTAGCAGAACTTCTAAAATTAATTTCCGACATGTGTTTGGTTACAATTCTAGAATTTTCTAATTGTATTATGGAATAAAGTGCTAATTCTTCATCAATCCAAGCGAGTAATTTACCTCCAAATAGAGTTCCGTTAGGATTTAAATCTTCTGGTTTAACCCATTTTCGTGTGTGAAATCTCATGTTATATATTTTTACAAAATTACGGTTTATAATTAATAGTTTAAATAAATAAACAATTACAATTCATATTATTTGTATAAGAGTGAATCCTTTTTTACCTTTAAAGAAAAAATGAATGTTAGAAACCAATTCATAAAAGAGTTTCGAGGAGAAACGTTAGGAACTATTTCATCCGAATCCTCATCTGAGGAATACTTTCAAAATCAGACACTTCGTCCTATATTAAAAATGCAAAACGAACTTTTTATTGAAATATTTAAAAACTATATTCTAAAAAGCAAAGCCAATTTTGAAACTTTTACCATTGATAAAAAACTTCTATTTATCGAAAATAGCATTCAAAACGATATGAAATTCCGAAGTTTGTTAAATGGAATTGTAATTGGATTATTTACAACTGATGAATATTTATTGTATTCTCAAAACGTCAATGCCTTAAATAAAAGAATAATTACGATGCTAGTAGAACGAATTAAAAGTCAGTTGCAGTTATTCGATTGATTAAAATTATCTTTAAATATATTGAAATGAAACTGTTGGAAATTTAATCATACCAATTTTTTCTCCAAATTATAATCTTCCATCAAATAGCCAAAATCCAACTCAATATCTTCTTCGCCCACTTTTTCAAAACCTAATTTTTTATAGAAATCGAAAGCGCTATTAAACCGATTTACATTCAATGAAATCATAGTATCATTATTTTCAATGGCTAATTTTTCTACTTCGGCAAGCAGTAATTTCCCAGCACCTTTTCTTTGAGATTCAGGAAGTAAGTAAATTTTATGCAACCTCGTTTTAGTTCCACCCAAATAATGATGTTCATAAGATGCAAATCCTAAGCAAATGGAATCTTGTTTTACCAATAAAAAACGATGGTTTTTAGTGTTGAAATTATCATTTAGAGCGGCATCAGAATAGAATTTTTCCAACATATAATCCAATTGTGCCTTTGATATAAAGGAACCGTAAGCAACAGGCCAAGATATTTGTGCAATTTCTCGAATTATAGGAAAGTCAGTAGGTTTGGCTTCAGAAATTGAAATCATTTTAAAAATTTGAATTAAGATTTACCCGTGCATTGTTTCTCGTTTTCCATAATTTGCAATTACAGAAGCTTCAAATTCAATCCATTCGCGCCATCTTTTTTCAACATCAATTCCGTGTCCGTATTTTCGAGCGTAGGTAATAAAAGTCGTATAATGTGCCGCTTCACTTTCCATCAAATCTCTGTAGAAAATTGACAATTCTTCATCATTAATATTTTCCGAAAGTACTTTAAATCGTTCGCAACTTCTGGCTTCAATCATTGCCGAAAACAACATTCGTTCTACAAAACCAGAAACCCGACTTCCGTTGTTACTTTTCTTCATATATTGTGCTAATTCGCCAACATATTCGTCTTTTCGTTCTCTTGCCAATGTCAATCCACGCTTTTTAATGATGTCGTGAACCATCTGAAAATGCTCGATTTCTTCTTTTGCCAAAGCCAACATATCCGAAACCAAATCAGGATATTCAGAATTAATTGTAATTATGGTAATGGCATTTGAAGCTGCTTTTTGTTCGCACCAAGCGTGGTCAGAAAGAATTTCTTCGATGTTGGTTTCCACAATATTAACCCAACGCGGATCTGTTGGTAATTTCAATCTTAAAACTGACATATATTTTAGTTTAAAGTTTAAGGTTCAAAGTTTAAAATTGCTATAACTTTAAACCTTAAACTGGACTCTTTTTTTAGAAAACGAACATCGCTCTTTCGCCCATCATTTCATTAACTTCATCTGCAACTTGTTCAATAACAGCTTCATCAGTGTGATTCATTAAAACTCTGTCTATTAATTCAACAATCGTTTCCATATCACTTTCTACCAATCCACGAGTGGTAATTGCAGGAGTTCCCACACGAATTCCTGAAGTTACAAACGGTGATTTATCATCAAATGGAACCATATTTTTATTTACAGTAATTTCGGCTTTCACCAATGCGTTTTCGGCTTCCTTGCCTGTAATATTTTTATTTCTTAAGTCAATTAACATCATGTGGTTGTCAGTTCCACCAGAAATTAAATCGTAATCTCTTTTCATAAATGCTTCCGCCATAGCTTTTGCATTTTTTTGAACTTGCATCGAATAACGGAAAAATTCATCTGTTAATGCTTCACCAAACGCAACTGCTTTTGCAGCAATAATATGCATTAAAGGACCACCTTGATTTCCAGGAAAAACTGCTAAGTCTAATAAGGAAGACATCATTCTAATTTCGCCTTTTGGCGTGGTTAAACCAAATGGATTTTCAAAATCTTTCCCCATCATAATCATTCCACCTCTTGGACCACGTAAGGTTTTGTGAGTTGTTGTGGTTACAATATGACAATGTGGAATTGGATCATTCATCAATCCTTTAGCAATTAATCCAGCAGGATGAGAAATATCGGCCAATAAAAGTGCGCCAACGCTATCCGCAATTACTCTAAAACGCTCAAAATCCATATCACGACAATAAGCCGAAGCTCCTGCAATAATTAGTTTTGGCTGTTCTTTAATTGCAATTTCTTGAATTTTATCATAATCAAAACGACCCGTTTCTTTTTCAACACCATAAAAAGAAGGTGTATATAAACGTCCCGAAAAATTTACAGGGGAACCGTGCGTTAAATGTCCACCGTGAGACAAATCGAAACCTAAAATTTTATCGCCAGGTTTCAAACATGCGTGATACACGGCTGTATTTGCTTGAGAACCTGAGTGTGGCTGCACATTTACATATTCAGCACCAAAAAGTTCTTTTGCTCTATCAATTGCAATTTGCTCGACAACATCAACCACTTCACAACCTCCATAATATCTTTTTCCAGGGTAACCTTCGGCATATTTATTGGTTAAACAAGAACCTGCAGCTTCCATAACTTGGTCGCTTACAAAATTCTCTGAGGCAATAAGCTCAATTCCGTGAATTTGTCTGTCTTGTTCTTCTAAAATAAGGTCGAAAATCTGGTTGTCGTGTAGCATTTTGTTGTATATGTTAATTTTTATGCAAATTTACAAAAAAAAGGTTTGTATAAATTTTAGTTTATGATATATTTGGTACATATTTGTCAACAATATAATCAACATTAAAATGCCAATAACAGCAAACGATCCTCAAAGAATATCTTGGTTAGAAGTTTCCAAGGAAAGTGATTTTCCAATTCAGAATATTCCTTTTGGAGTTTTTTTAACGCGTGAAAACGTAGTTACAGTTGGAACACGAATTGGAGATTTTGCAATAGATTTAGGAGCTTTACAACAATTAAATTATTTTGAAGACATTGAATTAACTGATGATATGTTCATGCAAGACACTTTGAATGATTTCATTTCAGACGGTCAAAAAACGTGGCGTTTGGTTCGGAATCGAATAGCAGATATATTCGATGCTGAAAATCCAAAATTGCGTGACAATGCAAAACATAGAAAAGTTGTTATCTTCAATATTAATGAAGTTGAAATGCAATTGCCAGTATTGATAGGCGATTACACCGATTTTTATTCTAGTAAAGAGCATGCAACTAACGTAGGTAAAATGTTTCGTGATCCCGAAAATGCTTTATTACCTAATTGGCTTCACATTCCAGTTGGATACCACGGACGAAGTTCAACCATAATTCCTTCTGGTATTCCTATTCATAGACCAATGGGGCAAACATTGCCAGCAGGCGAAACTTCTCCTGTTTTTGGTCCTTCAAGATTAATAGATTTTGAATTGGAAACCGCATTTATTACTACAGATGTTAATATAATGGGTGAAAATATTCCAATTCACGAAGCCGAAGAATATATTTTCGGAATGGTTTTATTAAATGATTGGAGCGCACGTGACATTCAAAAATGGGAATATGTGCCACTTGGTCCCTTTTTAGCTAAGAATTTTGCTTCCTCAATTTCACCTTGGATTGTAACCTTGGATGCTTTAGAACCTTTTAGAACCAAGAGTCCAAAACAAGAGCCAACGCCGCTTCCGTATTTGCAACAAAAAGGAAAACATTCCTTTGACATTAATTTAGAAGTTGCAATTCAACCTGAAAATGGGGATGCAACCGTAGTTTCTAAAACTAATTTTAAATATATGTATTGGACAATGAGCCAACAATTAGCACATCATACTTCCAATGGGTGTCGTGTAAATTCAGGCGATATGATGGGTTCAGGAACTATTTCAGGTCCAACCCCAGACAGTTTTGGTTCGATGTTAGAACTGACTTGGGGAGGAAAAAATCCAATTGTTTTAAAAGATGGAACAGAACGTAAATTCATTAATGATTACGATACTGTAATCATGAAGGGATTTTGTCAAAACAGCAATGTAAGAATTGGTTTTGGGGAAGTTTCAAGCAAATTATTACCTCCATTCGTTAGAAAATAATTTTATAAAAATACTTTTTAAGCCTAATAGATTTCAAACTGTTAGGCTTTTTTATATTTTAGATTTCAATTCGTCAGCATCAATAGCGCTGTGGGAAACATCATAAACCGACTTCCCTCCTATTATCAATAGCAATTGCGGCGATTGATGCACGACTTCAAAACGAGACGCAATTTCATTAGAAATGTCACGAAAAGCTATTAAATCTAAAAAATAAGGCGTAACTTTATTAGACAAATCAAATTCATTTTCAAACTGCTTCAAAGCCATTCGGCTAATACTACAGCGGGTACTGTGTTTGAAAATTACGACAGGTTTTTCATTAGAAAGTTGGCTAATTTCATTGAGTTGTCCCAAATCTGTTAATGAAACCCAATTGATTTTTGACGGATTAGAATTGTTTTCTGAAGTTCCAAAAATTGAATTAAAAATACTCATTATTTATTTTATTATTGATTAAAAATCAGAAAAGCAATCCTCAAAATACAGTCATTTTGTCTGTAAATATAAAATGGAATATAAATTGATTTCTATTTGCAAAGTTATCTAAATAAGTATTAAATACCACGACTATGAACATAAATAAATTTACAATTAAATCGCAAGAAGCCATTCAACTTTCACAGCAAATGGCTCAAAGTTTTGGACAACAACAAATTGAGAACGAACACATTTTCAAGGCAATTTTTGAAGTCGATGAAAATGTTGCCCCTTTCATTTTGAAAAAACTAAATGTAAATGTGCCTTTATTTATTCAAATACTAGAAAGCACGATTCAGAGTTTTCCAAAAGTTTCTGGAGGCGAAATAATGCTTTCCAGAACTGCCAACACCACCTTAAATGAAGCAGAAATTATCGCTAAAAAAATGAATGATGAATTCGTTTCTATAGAACATTTGATACTGGCAATTTTTGGTTCTAAAAGTAAAGTTGCACAAATTTTGAAAGACCAAGGCGTTACCGATAAAGGACTTAAAGCCGCTATTGACGAATTACGAAAAGGAGAACGAGTAACTTCTGCCTCTGCCGAAGAAACGTACAATGCTTTGAATAAATATGCCAAAAACTTAAATGAATTGGCACAAAACGGAAAATTAGATCCTGTGATTGGTCGGGATGAAGAAATTCGTAGAGTATTGCAAATTTTAACGCGACGCACCAAAAATAATCCGATATTAGTGGGAGAACCTGGAGTTGGAAAAACTGCCATTGCCGAAGGATTAGCCCATAGAATTGTTGATGGAGATGTTCCCGAAAATCTAAAAGATAAAATCATTTTTTCTTTGGATATGGGCGCTTTAATTGCGGGTGCAAAATACAAAGGGGAATTTGAAGAACGCCTAAAATCAGTGGTTAAAGAAGTTACGGCTGCCGAAGGAGATATTGTTCTGTTTATTGATGAAATCCATACCTTAATTGGTGCCGGAGGTGGCGAAGGTGCAATGGATGCGGCAAATATCTTGAAACCTGCTTTGGCAAGAGGCGAACTTCGAGCCATTGGGGCAACCACATTAGACGAATATCAAAAATATTTTGAGAAAGACAAAGCGTTGGAACGCCGTTTTCAGAAAATTATGGTCGAAGAACCAGATACAGAAAGTGCCATCTCCATTTTGCGAGGAATCAAAGAAAAATATGAAACACATCACAAGGTTCAAATAAAAGACGAGGCGATTATTGCAGCGGTAGAATTATCGCAACGCTATATTACCAATCGTTTTTTGCCAGATAAAGCGATTGATTTAATTGACGAAGCGGCATCTAAATTGCGAATGGAAATCAATTCAAAACCAGAGGAATTAGATGTTTTGGATCGAAAAATTATGCAATTAGAAATTGAAATTGAAGCCATAAAAAGAGAAAAAGACGAAAGTAAACTTCGGATTTTGGGAATGGATTTGGCAAATTTAAAAGAAGACCGAAACGAAATTTATGCCAAATGGAAATCTGAAAAAGATGTGGTGGACAACATTCAAAACATAAAAACTGAAATTGAAGATTTTAAATACGAAGCTGAACGTGCAGAACGCGAAGGTGATTATGGAAAAGTTGCTGAAATTCGCTATGGAAAAATAAAAGAAGCACAAGAAAGATTAGACGTTTTTGTAAAACAATTACAGGAAAATCAATCGGGAACATCCTTGATAAAAGAGGAAGTTACACGAGAAGATATTGCCGAAGTGGTAGCAAAATGGACTGGAATTCCTATCGTGAAAATGCTTCAAGGCGAACGAGAAAAACTATTAAAATTAGAAGCCGAATTGCACCGAAGAGTTGTGGGACAAGAAGAGGCCATTGAAGCCGTTAGTGATGCCGTTCGTAGAAGTCGCGCAGGATTGCAAGACATCAAGAAACCCATTGGAACGTTCCTATTCCTTGGTACGACTGGAGTTGGAAAAACAGAATTGGCGAAAGCCTTGGCAGAATATCTCTTTGACGATGAAAATTCGATGACCCGAATTGATATGAGCGAATACCAAGAACGCCACAGTGTGAGCCGTTTAGTGGGTGCGCCTCCAGGATATATTGGGTATGAAGAAGGCGGACAATTAACAGAAGCCGTTCGAAGAAAACCGTATTCTGTGATTTTATTAGATGAAATTGAAAAAGCACATCCAGATACATTCAATATCTTATTGCAAGTTTTAGACGAAGGAAGATTGACCGACAACAAAGGGCGTTTGGCTGATTTTAAAAATACTATTATCATAATGACTTCCAATATTGGAAGCGAAATTATTCAAGAGAAATTTCAGAATTTAAAAGGTGGAATTGAAGCTGCGACAGAAGTTGCGAAAATGGAAGTTTTGAATTTATTAAAACAGACAGTCCGTCCTGAATTCATCAATAGAATTGACGAAATTGTAATGTTTACGCCACTTACAAATGAGAATATTAAAGAAATTGTGGGTTTGCAATTGAAATCAGTTATGAAAATGCTTGCCAAACAACAAATAACTTTAGATGCTACTCCAGAAGCAATTAATTATTTAGCAGTTAAGGGCTACGACCCACAATTTGGGGCAAGACCCGTAAAACGTGTCATTCAAAAAGAGGTTTTAAATGAATTATCAAAAGAAATTTTATCTGGTAAAATTGCCATTGACAGTATAATTTTATTAGATAGTTTCAACGGACAATTGGTCTTTAGAAACCAATCGGAATTGATAGAAAGTTAATATTAAATCCTATTATAAACGAAAATGAGTTTGACATATTGAAGTGTCAAACTCATTTTTATTTAATTAAATTACCACTATTTAATCAAATCCCTTAATGATTTCACCGTTTGGATGCACCACTAATCTTTTAGTTTTCTTATTTTTTTTGACTTTGAGGTTGTATTGTTTTTTAATAATATCCCCATCTTCCTGCGTATATAAAAATTGATCGTTTACAATTCGCCAACCAGGATATTTTTTATAAATTGAAAAAATTACGGCACTTGGAAGCTTCACATTATCGTAATTTTCAACAACACTGGTAAGCTTTCCATTTTCGTTGTACGTCGCTGCCAATGAGCCTTTTTCGGTTTCCATAGTTACCAAATACGACTCATATCCTTCATAATCTTTACCCAAATCATACGCAATGAATTTATCCTGAAGATACCTAACATTTTGATCTGGATTTCTATCAGGTATGTAAATTGAAAAATCTTTTCCCGCAGCTTTAATAACAATTTCGGGCAGTTCCTCAGGCTTCATACTTTGATCATCAACTTCCCCCTTCTTAACTTGGGGATAAAAAGAAGTTGTTAAACTTAAAAATAACATTACCATCACTGTTTTCATAATTTCTAATTTTTAGTTACTAACTTTCAATAGGTTATTAAATTACAGTAGGAACACTTGAATTCTATTTCATTACTATAATTCATTGCAACATATTGTTTTTCAATTAATTATATACAAAACTAAATCCTAATTATGTAAATTTAGAACTTTACAGCTCACAAAATGGTTAATGCTTTCATTAGAAGTTGTTAAAATAAATAACCGTATTTTGGAAGAATTTCCCTTGAATGGGTTGAATCGGTTATTTGGTTATTCGAGGATTTGGTTATTTATAGCTTTTGTGGAAAATACTACTCCTGTATTCGACTTTCAACTTTCGATACATTAAATTTTATCCGCAAAGGTCACAAAGGGAAACAAAATTACTAATATGTCAATCTGGAAAATCCGTAATTGTGTTTGAACGAATTAGTTAAATATCATCGGATTAAATTTTCTATTCGGTATTGCTCGGGTATAATATGTCGGCACAAATACAAGATAAAAATATGTTTTTTAATTCAATAGTTATAGAATTTCATATATTGAAATGATTGTAAATTCGCAATATGGTTTCGAAGTACTTTAAAGTGGTCTTGTAGTACTTTTAACTGGTTGTGCGACTACTTTAATGTGGTAAGGTAACGTATTTAAAGTGGTCTTGAACTACTTTAAAGTGGTCTTGAACTACTTTTAACTGGTTGTGCAACTACTTTAATGTGGTTAGGTAACGTATTTAAAGTGGTCTTGAACTACTTTAAAGTGGTTATGCAACTTGGTAAAAGTGGTCATGAACCACTTTAAAGTGGTTGGGTAACGTATTAAAAGTACTTTAGAACCACATTAAAGTGGTTATAGGACGTGGTAAAAGCACTTTAAAACCACTTTAATACCAACAAATCAATAGATTGTCTCAAAATTAATAGAGCTGTTGACTTTAAAACAGCGAAATTACTTAGGCATGACGCACACTGTAACATCGGACTTTCGTCGGTTGCTTTAGATAATGTAGTCGTAGCTTTACAAAAGTTCTTATGAAAATTCATTTTCTAGCTTTTCAATTTTGGCTTTTAAAAGGATATTTATAAAATAAATTCTGGTACCTAAACAATTACAATTTGTGCTCCTAATTAAAAGATTGCTTCTTGGATTTCAAAGCATTACTTTTGCAAAAAAAAAATACACTTGTGAATTATTTATCTGTTGAAAATATCTCAAAATCTTTTGGGGAAAGAACGCTTTTTGAAAACATCTCTTTTGGTATTAATAAAGACCAAAAAATTGCCTTTATAGCCAAAAATGGTTCGGGAAAAACCACTATTATGAACATCATAAATGGTTTTGACGAGCCTGATACTGGGCAAGTGGTGCTTAGAAAAAGCATTAGAATGGCGTTTTTATCGCAAGACAATAAATTGCAAGAAGAATTGACGATTGAGGAAAGCATTTTTGCGTCGGATAATGAGAGTTTGAAGGTGATTGCGGCGTATGAAAAAGCGTTGGAAAACCCTGAGGATGAAGAGGCATATCAAAAAGCATTTGACGGAATGGACCAACATAATGCTTGGGATTTTGAAACGCAATACAAGCAAATTTTGTTTAAATTGAAGTTGGAAGATTTTAAATTGAAAGTCAAAAATCTTTCGGGTGGACAGAAAAAAAGGTTGTCATTGGCGATTATTTTAATCAACCGTCCTGACTTGTTAATTCTCGACGAACCTACGAATCACTTGGATTTAGAGATGATTGAGTGGTTGGAAAGTTATTTTGCCAAAGAAAATATTACGTTGTTTATGGTGACGCACGACCGTTTCTTTTTAGAGCGGGTTTGTAATGAAATCATTGAATTGGACAACGGAAAAATATACCAATATAAAGGGAATTATTCTTATTATTTAGAGAAAAAAGAAGAGCGAATTGCATCGGAAAATTCGAGTGT
>CANFVB010000035.1 GCA_947450355.1 Bacteroidota bacterium | reverse complement strand
GCGAGTAGTAATTTGGCTTATTTGAACCACGGAACTGGAAATACAATCAGTTATTTACTGACACATTTGGCTCATATTTTTATGGGTTTCTTGATAATTTATGCCGTTCATAAAATCCCATACCATTATTTCAGAGCGATTTCTAAAATTGCATTGCCTGTGGTTTGGGCATTGTTGGCTTATACTTTAGTAAAGGGAACTGTTATCGCTGGTGCAAATGCGAGTCGTTGGATTAAAGTGCCATTTATTGGAATTACATTTCAAACATCAACTTTTGCGTTTGTGGTTTTGATGATTTTTGTAGCCCGATATTTATCTAAAAAATCAGAAGAGCCAATGACCTTTAAATCATCATTTATAGAACTTTGGTTGCCCGTATTTATTACATTAGTATTGATTTTGCCAGCCAATTTTTCTACAACAGCTTTGATATTCGCAATGGTTTTGATGCTAACTTTTGTGGGAAATTATCCAATAAAATACATTGCAGTTGTTGTTGGATCAGGAATTGTTTGCTTAGTATTTTTCTGGTTATTGTCAAAATCATTTCCAGATTCTAAATTTTTCAATAGAGTGGGAACGTGGACAAGCAGAATTGAAAACTATACTTCTAATAAGCCTGGCGAGGATGATTACCAAATTAAAAACGCAAAAATAGCAATTGCTTCAGGAGGAATTTATGGTTTAGGACCTGGAAAAAGTGTACAGAAAAATGTCTTACCACAATCTTCTTCGGATTTTATTTTTGCAATTATTGTCGAAGAATATGGCTTAATCGGTGGTTTGCTCGTTCTTGGGTTGTACTTGTTATTGTTCTTCCGATTTATGGTTGCGGCGCATAAGGCCAATACACTTTTCGGAAAATTATTAGTTGTTGGTTTGGGATTTCCAATGATATTTCAAGCCTTAATAAATATGGGTGTTGCAGTTGAATTATTGCCTGTAACGGGTCAAACATTACCATTGATAAGTAGTGGTGGAAGTTCCATTTGGATGACGTGTGTTTCCCTTGGGATAATTATCAGCGTGACCAAAAAAGACGAAGAAATTGCATTGGAACAAAGCGAATCTGAAAAAAGAGATATGATTCTTCAAAAGTTAATTGACGAACAAATCGAAAAAGAAAATGCCGTTGAAGAAGTAGTTGAAGAGAATAATTATTCTATTGAAGACACTTCTAAAAATCCGATGGATGCAGTTCTGAAGAAGTAGTAAGCCCCCTAACCCCCGAAGGGGGAATTGTGAAAGATTATGAAAGGAAAAAATTTAAAAAGTAGCATTTCGGTTTCGTCTCCTTCCCTTCGGGAAGGTCGGGATGGGATTAAATTCATAGTGAGTGGTGGCGGAACTGGTGGACATATCTACCCGGCAATTGCTATTGCAAATGAATTAAAATCTCGTTTTCCAGACGCTGAATTTCTTTTTGTGGGTGCACAAGATAAAATGGAAATGCAAAAAGTTCCTCAAGCTGGTTATGCTATAAAAGGACTTTGGATAGCTGGTTTACAACGGAAACTGACTTTGCAAAATCTATTATTTCCTGTTAAATTAATCAGTAGTTTGCTCAAATCAAGAGCTATAATTAAAGAATTTAAACCCGATGTAGTTATTGGAACGGGTGGATTTGCTTCTGGACCTTTATTGCAAATGGCAAATTCCTTGAATATTCCAACGGTTATTCAAGAACAAAATTCATTTCCTGGAATTACAAATAAATTATTGAGTAAAAAAGCGAATAGAATTTGTGTGGCTTATGAAAATTTAGAACGGTTTTTTCCAAAAGACAAAATGATATTAACTGGAAATCCTGTTCGTCAAGATTTAATTGACATTGATAGCAAAAGGGAAGAAGCCATTAAACATTTCAATTTGGATGCTTCCAAGAAAACACTTTTAGTTCTTGGCGGAAGCCTTGGAGCAAGAAAAGTAAATCAATTAATTGAAAAGGAATTACCGCTTTTCGATTCGTTAAATGTTCAGATAATCTGGCAATGCGGAAAATTCTATTTTGATCAGTATAATAAATATAATACAAGTACCAACCAACAACCAACAACCACTATTCAAGTTTTTGCCTTTATCGATAGAATGGATTTGGTTTATGCTGCCGCAGATTTCGTGATTTCTCGCGCAGGTGCTTCATCGGTTTCGGAGTTGAGTATTGTTGGGAAACCTGTGATTTTCATTCCATCGCCAAATGTTGCAGAAGACCATCAAACCAAAAATGCTAAATCTATTGTCGATAGAAATGGTGCTTTGATGCTTAAAGAAAGTGAATTGGATGAACAATTCAATACTGTTTTTAGCGATTTAGTTGCCAATGAAAATTTGCAAAAGCAACTATCTGATAATATAAAAAAATTAGCAAAAATTCACGCTACAAGAGATATTGTAGATGAAATTGTGAAATTGATAAAATAAATATAAGTCAAAAGGTCATTGGACTTTAAGACTTTAAAATTTGAAATTAATAAAATGAACTTAAACCAAATACAGAACGTCTATTTCATAGGAATCGGAGGAATCGGGATGAGTGCTTTGGCGCGTTATTTCAAAACCATCGGTAAAAATGTATCTGGGTATGATAAAACCGAAACCGAACTTACGAAAGAATTGGTACAAAGTGGCATCAACATTCATTTTGAAGACAATATAAATCTAATTCCAGCTGATTATTTCATTGAAAATACTTTGGTAATTATTACGCCAGCAGTTCCAATTACGCATTCAGAATGGAATTATTTTTTAGAAAGAGATTTCAATGTTAAAAAAAGAGCGGAAGTTTTAGGAATTATTACAAAAGATACTTTTTGTTTTGCAGTTGCAGGAACGCACGGAAAAACAACAACATCGAGTATTTTAGGACATATTTTATATGAAAGTGGTGCCGATGTGACTTCGTTTTTAGGCGGAATTGTAGAGAATTATAATTCAAATTTAATTGGAACTGGAAAAACAATAACTGTGGTTGAAGCCGATGAATTTGACCGTTCGTTCTTGCATTTACATCCCAATATTGCCTGCATTACTTCTATGGATGCCGATCATTTGGATATTTATGGAAATAGCGCCGCAATTGAAGCGTCATTTGTAGAATTTGCTGATAAAGTTTCAGATAAAAGCCAACTTTTCATTACTAAAAACTTACCTTTAGAAGGTGTTACAGTTGCTGTAAATGAAGACGCAAATTTCAGGGCTTTCAACGTGAGAATTGAAAATGGAAATTATGTTTTTGATGTGCAAACACCAACAGAAATCATAACAAATTTACAATTTGAATTGCCTGGAAAACACAATTTAACGAATGCTTTGATGGCTTTGGCAATGGCAAAAACGTTTGGAACATCCAATGATGCAATTGCAAAAGCACTGAAATCGTTCAAAGGAATTAAGAGAAGATTTTCATATCAAATAAAAGAAACCGATTTAGTATATATTGATGATTATGCGCACCATCCAACAGAAATAAATGCGGTACATCAAGCAGTTTCAGAATTGTATCCAAATCAAAAAGTGTTGGCGATTTTTCAACCGCATTTGTTCAGCAGAACAAAAGATTTTGCCGATGATTTTGCCAAAAGTCTTTCTGCTTTTGATGAGGTTTTTTTATTAGATATTTATCCTGCAAGAGAATTACCAATGGAAGGAATTACATCCGATTGGTTGTTGGGAAAAATGACAAATGAACATAAAAAAGTGGTTTCAAAATTGGATTTAATTCCATCAATATTGAAAAGTGAAGCAAAAATAATTGTTACAATTGGAGCAGGAGATATTGGAGAATTGGTTCAACCAATAAAAGAAGCATTGCTAAAAAAATAAATTAATTTTTGATTATATAATTGAATAGCATAAAAAAATTAAAATGAAAAACTTGAATTGGAAAAATATTTGGATAAATGTAAGATTGCTGCTAATGTTTGTGGCGGTTATTTTCCTATTTTCATTCTCTTCAAAACGAAATTCTGAGCGAAAACTCTCGAAATCAGTGGTGGTTTTTCTTGGAAATGACGAACTTTTTGTTACGCACGAAACGGTTAATAAATTGTTAATAGAAAATAATCAGAGTGTGCAAATACTACAAAAAGTTAAGGTAGATTTGAACAAATTGGAAAAATCCCTCGACAATTACAATATGATTGAAAAATCAGAAGTATTTGTGACTATCGATGGCGTGCTAAAAGCAGTGGTAAAACAGAAGTCACCAATAGCAAGGGTTTTTGATGTAAACGGATCCTTTTATTTTGATTATCAGGGAAATAAAATGCCGTTATCTGAAAATTTCACGGCGAGAGTTCCGATAGTTTCGGGTGCAATAAATGATGAAAATAGCAAGGATTTAAATAACTTATTTCGATTTATTTATGACGATGCTTTTTTGAAAAAAAACATTATTGGAATAGAAATTTTGCCAACTGGGGCGATAATTATGTCCAACAGAAATTATAATTACAAGATTGATTTTGGAAGAACCATAAATGTGGAAGCTAAATTCAAAAATTATAAAGCATTTTTTCAAAAAGCAGAAGCAGATAGTTCGTTAGTGAAATATAAAAAAATAAATCTGAGGTTTACGCAGCAAGTGGTTTGCACAAAATAATTGGTTATGGAAAAAGAGAACATTGCAGTAGGATTAGACATTGGGACAACGAAAATTGTCGCAATGATTGGTAGAAAAAACGAATACGGAAAACTTGAGATTCTTGGAATTGGAAAATCCAAAAGCTTAGGTGTGAAAAGAGGCGTGGTTGATAATATCACTCAAACCATTCAATCTATCCAACAGGCGGTTCAAGAAGCAGAAACCAATTCAGGTTACAAAATAAAAGATGTAGTTGTAGGAATTGCGGGACAACATATTCGCAGTATTCAACACAGCGATTACATCAGCAGAAGTAATGCGGAAGAAGTTATTGGCGATAAAGACATTGATTTGTTAATCAATCAAGTCCATAAACTAGCGATGCTTCCAGGAGAAGAAATTATTCACGTTTTGCCACAAGAATTCAAAATCGATGGGCAATCTGAAATAAAAGAGCCAATTGGAATGTGTGGCGGTAGATTAGAATCTAGTTTTCACGTGGTTGTTGGACAAGCTTCATCAATCAGAAATGTGGGAAGATGTATTCAAAGTTCAGGCATTGAATTATCAGGATTAACCTTGGAACCATTGGCTTCGGCAGATGCAGTTTTGAGTCAAGAAGAAAAAGAAGCGGGTGTAGCTTTGATAGATATTGGTGGTGGAACGACAGATTTAGCCATTTTCAAAGACGGGATTATTCGCCACACGGCAGTAATTCCTTTTGGAGGAAATGTAATCACAGACGACATCAAAGAAGGCTGTTCTATCATTGAAAAGCAAGCAGAATTATTGAAAGTAAAATTTGGATCGGCTTGGCCAGGAGAAAATAAAGACAACGAAATTGTTTCTATTCCAGGTTTAAGAGGTAGAGAACCAAAAGAAATTTCTTTGAAAAATTTGTCTAAAATAATCCACGCTCGTGTCGTTGAAATTATTGAGCAAGTTTTTGTAGAAATTAAAGCGTATGGTCACGAAGATCCAAGACGTAAATTGATTGCAGGTATTGTATTAACTGGAGGTGGCGCACAATTGAACCACATCAAACAATTAGTAGAATACATCACTGGAATGGATACGAGAATTGGCTATCCAAACGAGCATTTGGCGGGTGATTCGGATGAAGAAATTTCAAGTCCATTATATGCAACAGCAGTTGGATTGGTAATGAATTCGATTGAAAACAATACGCAAAGTGCTGTTAGAATTAGTTTTTCGGCACCTGAAAAAGTAAACGTTTACAGAGCGCCAGTAGAACAAATTCAAGAAGTTGAAGTTCCTGTTCAACAAATAGAAGAAGAGGAAAGAGTACAAGTGAAAATTCCTGTGGGAGAATCGACAGAAACAAAAATCAGGAAATCGTTTTTTGATAAATATGTCGATAAGATTAAAGATTTTTTAGACAACGCAGAGTAGTTTAATAAATAAATTGAAACAAAATTCTTTTTGCGAAGTGCCGAAAGAAGTAAAAAAATAGAATAATTAATTAAGAATAAAAAACCAATATTATGACAAGCAACTCAGATTTTGGAAGTATTTCATTTGATTTACCAAAGAACCAATCAAATGTAATTAAGGTAATTGGCGTTGGTGGAGGCGGAAGTAACGCAATCAACCATATGTTCAAACAAGGTATTAAAGGCGTTGATTTCATCGTTTGTAACACCGATTCGCAAGCATTAGAAAACAGTTCAGTTCCGAACAAAATTCAATTGGGTGTGAATTTAACCGAAGGACTTGGTGCAGGTGCCAATCCAGAAGTGGGTCAACAATCAGCGATTGAGAGCATTGCCGACATCGAAAAAATGTTGGACAGCAATACCAAAATGGTTTTCATCACCGCAGGAATGGGTGGTGGAACTGGAACTGGTGCTGCCCCAGTAATTGCTCAATTGGCAAAAGAAAGAGACATTCTAACCGTTGGAATTGTAACTATTCCTTTTCAATTTGAAGGAAAAGTACGTCAAGAACAAGCGCTATTAGGTGTTGAAAAATTAAGAAAACAAGTCGATTCTTTGATTGTTATCAATAATAATAAACTGAGAGAAGTATATGGAAATTTAGGTTTTAAAGCCGGTTTTTCTAAAGCGGACGAAGTTTTGGCAACAGCCTCAAGAGGAATTGCTGAAGTAATTACGCATCACTACACTCAAAATATCGATTTAAAAGATGCGAAAACCGTTTTGTCAAACAGTGGAACTGCCATTATGGGTTCGGCTACGGCAAGTGGTGAAAATCGTGCGAAAGAAGCCATTGTTTCTGCGCTCGATTCCCCATTATTAAATGATAATAAAATCGCAGGTGCCAAAAACGTATTGTTGCTTATCGTTTCTGGAACTAATGAAATTACAATTGATGAAATAGGAGAAATCAACGATCACATTCAAGCGGAAGCAGGTCACAATGCCAATATTATTATGGGTGTTGGTGAAGACGATTCTCTTGGAGATGCTGTTGCAGTGACTATCATTGCTACAGGTTTCAATGTAGAACAACAAAATGAAATCGTAAATACGGAGCCTAAAAAGATTATCCACACTTTGGGTGGCGAACAAAAATTAGTTCAAGATTTATCAAATAATAAAGCAATTCCAGGATTCGATTTTTTAGCATTTGAGGATGTAATTCCTCAAAAAGAAGAAAAAATTATCTTTGAATTATTAGAAGATGAAGTAGAAATTGATGTGGTTGCGGAAGCGCCAATGGAAGTTTTTGAAGCACCTGAAGTTGAAATTCCAACGTTCGAAATGGACTTGGTTCCAACATCAGAATTCATAAAAAACCTTGAAGTTACTTTTGAAATTGTAGCGCCAGAATTGGATGTAGAATATTATTTTTCTGCCCCAGAAGTGAAAGAAATTGAAGTTGTTGCGCCACAAGCAATTGTCGTTGAAGAAGAGCAAATTACCTTTTCATTCGATTTGCCAATTGCTAAAACAGAAGCGCCGAAAGAAGATCATTTCCTTTTTCAATTGACAGATGAGACTAAAAATATCCAAGTAAATGAGCCTGTGGAGTTCGTTCCAATGACTGAATTGAACGAAAGTGGCATCATCAAATATTCTCTTGAAGAGTATATGGATATCGAAAAAGAATTGTCAAATTCTAAACCTGTTGCTGCGGCAATCGAAGAGCCAATCGCTGCGGAATTGAATATCACTGTAAAACAAGTTGATTTCACTGCCAATAATAACCCATTTTCAGACGAAATTTCCCCAATGGAAATGTCAATCGAAGAATCGTCTAAAATTATTGCTGATGAAAGAAGAAGAAAATTGAAAGATTTCAACTATAAATTTCACAATAATCCATCACGAGTGGAGGAATATGAAAAAGAGCCGGCTTACAAAAGATCAGGTGTTGACCTTTCAAACCCTTTAAATAGTAATACAAATTCAAGAATTTCATTGGGAACCGACAGCAATAATGACAGTCAATTGAGATCCAATAACTCATTTTTGCACGATAACGTAGATTAAACAAAAACAAATTAATGAGAATGTAGCCCGAAAGTCAAATTGATTTTCGGGTTATTTTTTGCTTCAAAGCGTCAAATTTCTTTTTATCGGAACAGGATTAAATTCAGTTGTAAATTCAATATTAATTCTATAAATTTGCAGGGCCTTAATCCAGCTGTACGTTACAAGTTTTTTCTCGAAAATGCTTTTTTCTACGACCTTAAAAGAGCTTCTAAAGTCGCTTTTTAAGCTCAAGAAAAAATCCATTTTCTCTCAAAAAGCTTTCCACTTCCATCTGGGGCAAAGTAAAATCGTTTTCAAAATAACGTTTTTATTTATCAATTCAACGATTCAACGATTTAACAATTCAACGATTCAACGATTCAACGATTCAACGATTCAACGATTCAACGATTCAACAAATAACCGAATAACCAAATTAACAAAATAAGATATGAGTTTATCAGCAAGATTAATGGACGATATTAAAACCGCAATGAGAGCAAAAGATACGATTGCATTGGAAGCACTTCGCGCCATAAAATCGGAAATTTTGTTAGCACAAACGGCAACAGGAAGCAAGGAAGAAATTTCTGAAGACGATGAAATCAAATTATTGCAAAGATTGGTAAAAACAAGAAAAGACAGCGCTAAAATCTTCACAGAACAAAACCGTTTGGACTTGGCTGAACCAGAATTAGCACAAATTTCAGTAATCGAAAAATTCTTACCAGCACAATTAAGCGAGGCAGAAGTAGAAGCTATAATTGCAAAAATAATTGCCGAAACTGGCGCTTCAGGAATAGCATCAATGGGAAAAGTTATGGGATTAGCCGCTGCACAATTAGGCGGAACCGCTGAAGGAAAAACCATTTCTACAATAGTTAAGAAATTGTTGGTTTAATAAAATTTATTGATTTCTTTTTATTCTAAAATCTAAGAAGTCTTAAAATCTAAAATAATGGCTGCGTAGTTCAACTGGATAGAATATCAGATTTCGGCTCTGAGGGTTGGGGGTTCGAATCCCTTCGCGGTCACAAAAAAAAGCCATCAATGATGGCTTTTTTATTACAATATATTCTTATAAATTATGACTATTTTCAGGAACCTCGTCTTCCAGATTTACCATACTCCATAATTTGTGTTTCAACTCCGAAAGCCCTTGTTGAAGAATGTACTGGAACTTGTCGGTGTGGATAAACAATTATTATTATTATTTATTTTAAGTTTCCCTTGGTTAATTACTTTGAATATCTGTTTAGATAGAAACCTAAACATTAACATAAGAAAATACATTAAAATTTATTTTGTTACTTATACGCATTAAAATGCTTTAGCTAAATTGCGAAATGTTCAGGCGAAAAGTATTCTTTTTCACTAATATCTAAATGAATTTTTGTAAGATTATTATAATAGCCACCCGTATTAAAAATGGTTTGCGACCAAAAAGTAACTAAAATTGGCAAATGTTCTTCCAATTAAATTTTCACTACATCGGTAAAAATGTAACTTATAAGATTTATCAAAAAATAATTTTCGATAAAAATCTCTAACCATTAAATGTAAATCATCTGTATTTAAAATATCTTTCATATTCAAATGTACAAAAGGTATTATTTTCTGAACTTTATTTCTCCAAATAATGGCATCAACAAATAACCAAATATACCGTCCATCTATACCTTGCGAGCATAATGCAGTTAAGCTTGGCAAGCTGTTGATGGCAAAGAACCTAACGATATGAGATTGCCATGTGCCTCGCAAATACAATGCTGGTGAGATTACAATGGGGTCTCGAAGTCTGTCAATGGGGTTCTGAAGTCCGTCAATGGGGTTCTGAAGTGCGACAACGGGGTCTCGAAGAGCATTTTTGGGGTTCGAGACCCCGAAATTAGGGTTCGAGACCCCAATTTTGGGGTAATTAACCTCAAATTATCATTGTTTAACCCCAACAGAGGACTAAGAAACCCGAATGAACCTATTTATTAAACCGTTGGCGGGGTAGTTGGCGCTGATATTCTGAGTTTGGACATAATTTTATGTAAACTCTAAAGATGGTATGGATATAGTAATTAGTAGGTATCCTCAAAAGCTAAAGCATTGAGGTACTATACCCACCAAGCCGATGGCTCTTGCTCGTGGTGTGATGGTACCTGTAGGTTATCTGTGTAGGCTATGTGTGTAGGTTATGTATGTAGGCTATCCTCAAAGCTAAAGCATTGGGTTACTATATGCGCCGAACCTCTGGTTCTTGCACGGGGTGAGAGAGTCCCGTAGGGATGGCATATATGGTAACAACGGACTTCAGTCCGTTGGGAAAGCCAGCAGTAGTAACACTAGCACGTGTAAATCCCGTAGGGATGGGACATATAGTAACTATGGACTTCAGTCCGTTGGTGCAGCATAGGTAGCGCCAAAGGTAGCCTAATACGTATGATGCTAACACGAGCAAACCAAGACGGCTCGGGATATACCACTAACAACTACCCGTCCTATCAAACCCGAAGTATCGGGGGCAAAACCTGCTTACAGGCAGGCAGGGAGAATTAATCCCTGAGGCAGCGCACCGAGTAACCGTTTAACTTGTAGTATGTAGTTCTGCCGACATAGCCGACGTAGTAATGCAGGTAGCGGTACCAGGCGCCTGCTGCGTCGTACTCTGATGAACTCCACCAGGAACCCTTGAAGCCCATGTCGTTGAACGACCCATTATTGTTGCTAGACCCTCCCGGAAGACCAGTAAAACCACTGCTATTAGTTGCGTCTTGGTTAAAGCTATTCCAGTGCGCTGTGCCTGTTTCTTTCATCTTGCCACCACCAACAGTTTCTCCACCCAAACAATTTGTTAAAGTAGTCCATTCGGCGTCTGTAGGTACATGCCAACCCATTGGCGCAAGCTTTTTTCTTAATGTTGGGTTGGCTAAAGAAGCAGCGTCATAAATACCTGCTGCTGCATACCAGTTGTATAACTTGCCATAAGTTGTGCCGTTGGCAGCATCATTGTTATAATAACACCAAGCACCTGTGGTAAGGTTTCCCCATGCCGTGGGGTCGGTTACTTGCGGTATTGGCGTGCCGTCGCTATATGCCGTTACGGCTAGGTTTTTAGTTGTCCAAACTTGCGCACAAATTGTTACCAATGGATAAGTATTTCCATCAACATCCGTAACGGTTGTACTGGAGCTTTGTAAAGTGGCAAAACTTAGTTCATTGCCGTAGCTCGTTCCTGTACTATTTGTTGCGTAAGCTTTTACATAATAGGTGGTTGATGGGTTTAAGCCCGATAGCATACTTGTAAATACACCTGTGCCAGTTCCATCTGTTGTTTTGGTAGCTAAGGCTATTGTTGGATTAGGAATTGTGCTCCAAACTACACCTCTGGCGGTAACTATGCTGCCGCCATCTGTAATAACAGTTCCTCCACACGAAGCGGTGATAGTAGCTATTGAACTCGGCAAAGTAGTTGTTAGCGTAAGTACATCCGTATTGATTGGTGTGGGAGTGTCGCTCTTCGTACAGGATTGCATTAAAACAAAACTAAGGATTATTGTTACTAAAAGTTTTGGAATTGTTTTCATAATTTATTGTTTTTAAGGAATGATTACTATTTTTATTTTACTTGAGTCCAAATTACCTTACCTCCCGTGAGGTTGGTTACCACTAAATTGCCATTTGAAAAGGTAAGGTTCTTGATAGTTGCAACTCCATAAGATGATTGGGTTCCAGTTATGGGTCGCACATACATCGTTTGAGCTTTCATCCCCGAAAAGGCTACTCCAAAAAGGAGTAACGCCATAAAATTTTTTGTTTTCATACTTTTATAAATGGCTTCTAAAAATTAGCAGTTTAGTCACAAAATAGAAACCGTTAGTCTTGAGGAAAATTAATTCACAAATCAAATATAAAAAACTATTTGGGATAATTATAGACTGCCCCCAAAAAGTTAGACACTATTTGGGGGTATTTTTATGGAAAGAAAAGTCAAGTATGATTATGCATTTAAGCTTGAATGCGTAAAATTAGTTTTAGAGAAACATTATTCCTGTAATTATGTTTCTACTCAAAAAGGACTAAACGAATCTAACATTCGTAAGTGGGTTGGATTTTATAGTCAATATGGCGATATTGGTTTGCTACCAAGAAAGAACCGAAGCTATTCTGTTAATTTTAAATTGAAAGTATTAAAAGCAATTGATAAAGACTTGCTGTCTTTGAGAGATTCGAGTATAAAATTTAACATCCCTGATTCTGGTATTATTGTTAAATGGAAGAAAGATTTTGCTAATTTTGGTTTAGTAGGCTTACACCCAAAAACCAGAGGCAAACCAAAATCTATGAATACCAATAAACGTAAAAAGCGAAAATCAGACAAACCCTTAACAAGAGAAGAAGAACTTCTTTTAGAGAATGAGGCATTGCGTTGTGAGAACGAATTGCTAAAAAAGTTGCAAGCCTTAATTCAAGCAGAAGAGAAAGCCAGAAAGCGCAAGCCATAATGGAGTTAAGGCATAAATTTGATTTAAACTTACTTTTAAATCAAACAAATATGGCACGTAGTAGTTTTTATTATTATCAAAAAAAGACTAAATCTTCTGATAAATATCAAATAGTAAAAGAGATGATAAAGTCCATTTATCACAAACATAAAGGTCGCTATGGATATAGGAGAATTACTTATGAATTAAACAATAAAGGGATGGTTATCAATCATAAAACAGTATTGCGATTAATGAAATTATTAGGTTTAAAAAGTCTCATTAGAGTAAAAAAATACAAATCATACAAAGGAGAACAAGGTAGAATTGCTCCTAATATTCTAAAAAGAAAATTTAAAGCTGAAGCTCCAAATCAAAAATGGGCAACAGATATAACGGAATTTAATGTTTCTGGAAATAAATTGTATTTATCGCCCATTATTGACTTATTTAATCAAGAAATAATCAGCTATGAACTAACAGAACGACCCGTGTTTGATCAAGTAGTAATGATGCTAAAAAAGGCATTTAAAAAAATACCTAACAACACTAATCTGACCTTACATTCAGATCAAGGCTGGCAATATCAAATGAAGCAATATCAACACTTATTAAAAGAAAAAGGAATTATACAAAGTATGTCAAGAAAAGGGAATTGTTTAGATAATGCTATTATAGAAAACTTCTTTGGGATACTAAAATCAGAACTGTTTTACATACAAAAATTTACAAGTATAGAAGAACTAAAGGATGAAATCAAAAAGTACATTAGCTACTACAATAACGTAAGAATAAAGTCAAACTTAAACAAAATGAGCCCGATACAATATCGAGCTCATTATTATCAAAATTAATTATAAATTTGTCTAAACTTTTGGGTTCAGTCTATTACATCTAAGATTGTTTTTTTAGATAATTAGATAATTATCAATCCGTTAAAACATACTGCTTATTGGTTGACTGCAATAATTATAAAAAAATCCATTTCAAATCATGAGACTTGAAATGGATTTTCCGTTAAATTAATTTATAACTAGTTTTCCATATACGCCTCAATCGGAGCGCAAGAGCAAACTAAATTTCTATCGCCATACGCATCATCTGTTCTACGAACGGTAGGCCAAAATTTATTTTCGGCAATATATTCTAATGGAAAAGCGGCCGTTTCACGAGTATAAGGAAAATTCCAAACATCTGTTGTTAACATTGCTAATGTATGCGGCGCATTTTTCAAAACAGTATCGTGATCTTCCAAAGTACTTGCTTCAATTTCTTTTCTGATAGCAATCATAGCATCACAAAAACGATCTAATTCTTCTAAATTTTCGCTTTCTGTTGGCTCAATCATCAAGGTTCCCGCTACTGGAAATGAAACTGTTGGAGCGTGGAAACCATAATCCATCAATCGTTTTGCAATATCAGTAACTTCCACACCTTTTTGTTTGAAGGGACGACATTCCAAAATCATTTCGTGAGCTGCACGACCCATTTCACCAGAATACAAAGTATCATAATGTCCGTTCAAACGTTCTTTAATATAATTTGCATTTAGAATCGCATATTTTGTTGCATTTGTAACTCCTTCCGCACCTAACATGGAAATATATCCATAAGAAATCAAACATACCAAAGCAGATCCCCAAGGCGCTGCTGAAATGGCTGTAATTGCGTTTTCTCCTCCAGTACATATTAATGGATTCGATGGTAAAAACGGAACTAATTGTGGCGCAACACAAATTGGACCAACACCAGGACCTCCGCCTCCGTGAGGAATTGAGAAAGTTTTATGTAAATTTAAATGGCAAACGTCAGCACCAATTGTTGCAGGATTTGTCAATCCTACTTGCGCATTCATATTGGCACCGTCCATATAAACTTGCCCGCCATTATCGTGAATTAACTTTGTGATTTCTCTAATAGCACTTTCAAAAACACCGTGAGTTGATGGATAAGTTACCATTAAACATGAAAGATTGTCTTTGTGAAGAAGTGCTTTTTCACGCAAATCGTCCACGTCAATATTTCCGTTTTCTAAAGTTTTAGTAACAATAACTTTCATTCCTGCCATAGCTGCCGAAGCTGGATTTGTTCCGTGTGCCGACGATGGAATTAAAGCGATATTTCTGTGATGATCGCCACGAGATTGATGGTACGCACGAATAACCATAAGTCCAGCATATTCTCCTTGAGCTCCCGAATTTGGTTGTAAAGTAGTACCTGCAAAACCAGTAATTACATTTAATTGTTGTTCTAATTTGGTCAACATTTCTTTATATCCTTGTGCTTGATCAACGGGCACAAATGGGTGAATGTTATTCCATTGCGGATTACTTAAAGGCAACATTTCGGCTGCTGCATTTAGTTTCATCGTACAAGATCCTAAAGAAATCATCGAGTGATTCAATGCCAAATCTTTACGCTCCAACATTTTAATATAGCGCATCAAAGCAGTTTCAGAATGGTATTTATTGAAAACATCATATTGTAAAAAAGTAGATGTTCTAATTAAATTTGAAGGAAAATGATTCGTTTCAGTCAATTCGTGAATTATGGTTGCCTGAGTTCCATTTGCGGAAGCGAAAACACCAATAATTTTATTTAAATCGGAAATACTTGTAGTTTCATTCAAAGAAATCGAAACCGAATTATCATCGATATAGTAAAAGTTAATTTCGTTTTCTAATGCAATTTTGTTTACTTTTTTCGCATCTGCTTTAATAACGATAGTATCAAAAAAGGCTTTGTTTGTTTGTTCGAAACCTAATTTCGTTAATTCGTTTGCCAAAGTTGCTGCAGAAGCATGTACTTTGTTGGCAATATATTGTAAGCCTTTTGGACCGTGATAAACGCTGTACATTCCCGCCATTACTGACAATAATACTTGTGCTGTACAAATATTTGAAGTCGCTTTATCGCGTTTTATATGTTGTTCTCGAGTTTGCAAAGCCATTCTCAAAGCACGATTCCCATTGGTATCCACCGTAACTCCGATTATTCTTCCCGGCATACTTCTTTTGTATTCGTCTTTTGTAGCAAAATAAGCTGCGTGAGGACCTCCATAACCTAATGGAATTCCGAAACGTTGTGTGGTTCCTAAAACTACATCAGCACCCATTTCTCCTGGAGGAGTTAATTTTACTAAGCTTAATATATCTGCTGCAACAGCTACTTTTATCTCGTTTTCTTTTGCTTTAGCAATGAATGCTGCATAATCGTGAACTTGTCCAAATTTTCCCGGATATTGAAGAATTGCTCCGTAAAATTCAGTTGAAAAATCAAAATTTTCGTGGTTTCCTATTACTAATTCAACTCCAATTGGTTCTGAACGAGTTTTTAAAACAGATAAAGTTTGAGGTAAAATTTCTTCGGAAACAAAGAATTTACAAACATTATTTTTCTTTTGATCACGAGAACGAACATCAAATAATAACGCCATAGCTTCAGCGGCTGCTGTACCTTCATCTAATAAAGAAGCATTGGCGATTTCCATTCCTGTTAATTCAATAACCATCGTTTGAAAATTTAAAATAGCTTCCAATCGACCTTGCGCAATTTCAGCTTGGTAAGGCGTATAAGCCGTGTACCAACCTGGGTTTTCAAAAATATTTCTTTGAATTACGGCAGGAACAATTGCTTGATTGTAACCCAAACCAATATAGGATTGAAACATTTTATTTTTATTTCCTAAAGCTGTAATATGATTTAGAAATTCATATTCTGTCATTGCAGGATCTAAATTTAAAGGAGATTTTAACCGAATATCTTCTGGAATTGTTTCTAAAATCAATTGGTCAAGCGTTGCAGCTCCAATTGTTTTCAGCATGTGTTGAAGGTCGTTTTCTCTTGGCCCAATGTGTCTTAAAGCAAAAGCATCTGTTTTCATATAGCGGTAAAAGGTGTTGTTTTTTTGAGGTGCAAATTTATGGATTATTATCAAAAGAAAAGGGGTTCAAGGGATTGATTTTTAGTAATTTTTCAACTAAAATCCATTCTTATTAACAGTTTGATTATTTTTGTTGCATGAAGGTTTTAAAACAAATCCTAAATTTTTACATTAATTCGAGTATTCACGTAGCATTTTCTTGTTTTTCATTGGTTAAAATAACCTATTTAATCTTGAATATTTCTGCGGATAATTCCATTGCTTATTTTGCATTTTTTGGAACTATTGTGGGGTATAATTTTGTAAAATTTGACGCCTTGGCTAGAGCCAATAAAAATAAAATGAGAATTCAATTGAAAGCGATTACTGCTTTTAGTTTTATATCCTTATTAATAGTGATTTTTTACTTTTTTAAATTACAATTTACTACTAAAATTAGTGCTACTCTTTTTTTGGTCTTGACAATTTTATACACACTTCCTTTTTTCCCAAACACTAAAAATGCAAGAAATTGGGCAGGATTAAAAATTTATATTGTTGCCATTTGTTGGGTTGGTGTTACGGTTATTCTACCAATTTTAAATTCTGGCATTTCATTTCAAAACTTTTTTTATATAATTGCATTGCAACGATTTCTCTTAATTTTTACTTTAATTCTAATTTTTGAAATTATAGATTTAAAAACGGACGACCCGCATTTGAAAACCGTACCGCAGCAAATTGGCGTTAAAAATACTAAATTACTTGGTTTTGGTTTATTGATTGTTTTTTGTGGATTGGGTTTTTTCAATAGCAATTTCAACTTTCAATTTTTAGAATTACTATTTAATTTTGTCATTGCTATTGTCATTGCTATTGTCATTGCAATTTTTCTATATTTTTCAAATGAAAATCGTTCAAAATATTATACTTCGTTATGGGTAGAAAGTGTGCCAATTTTTTGGTGGTTACTTTTTCTCTTTATTCAATAAAAATAAATTGTTGCTGTCTTT
>CANFVB010000034.1 GCA_947450355.1 Bacteroidota bacterium | reverse complement strand
TTTTTGATGTTCATTGAACGTTTGAATCACCGAGATATGCAAAAAATGGGATTGCAATTGACGGCTGAAGAAATTTACAGCATCAATCACCACAGTTTAAAAGACGCAATTGTTCAGTTTAATGGCGGTTGTACGGCGGAAGTAATTTCAAAAGATGGATTGGTTTTAACGAACCATCACTGCGGATATGACGCGGTTGCAGAATTATCGACTGCCGATAAAAACTATTTGAAAGACGGTTATTGGGCAGCAAATAAAGCTTCGGAAATGAAACCATCAAGTTTATATGTTCGGTTTTTTGTACGTATGGACGATTGCTCAAAACGTATTTTGGCAAAAGTAAACGATAAAATGACGGAGGCTGAAAGAGAAAAAGCCGTGAATCAGGAAATTGCTTTAATTGAAAAAGAAAACAATGAAGGCGGAAAATATACCGTTTCTGTTCGTCCGTTTTTTCAAGGAAATGAATATTATTATTTTGTTTATCAAGATTATAAAGACGTTCGTTTAGTAGGAGTTCCACCTGAAAGTTTAGGAAAATTTGGTGGCGATACTGATAATTGGGAATGGCCACGTCACACAGCAGATTTTTCTATGTTTAGAATTTATGCTGATAAAGATGGAAATCCAGCCGATTATTCTACGAATAATGTTCCGTTAAATCCAAAACACTATTTACCTGTAAACTTAAACGGTGTAAAAGAAGGCGATTTCGCAATGATATTGGGTTATCCAGGAAGAACAAACCGTTGGATGCCAGCAGGTGGAATTGAGCAAAACGTAAAATTTGCTTATCCAGCTTGGGTTGAAGGTGCGAAAACGGGTATGGATAATATGAAGAAATATATGGAGCAAAGTGATGCGCTTCGATTGGTTTATGCTTCAAAATTTGCTTCAACTGCCAATTATTGGAAAAATCGTCAAGGAATGATTGATGCTTTAAGCAAATTTGGTACTGCAAAATCTAAAGCTGTTCAAGAAGCTAAGTTTGACAAATGGGCAAATAAAGCTGCAAACAAAGCAAAATACGGAAATGTAATTGCGAATATAAATGCGTATTATGCGTTGACAAATGAGAAATCACGTCACGATAATTATTTGCAACAGTTAATGAGAACGACTTCTTTTGGCGCAATTGGAAGAACATTAGGAAAACAATTGGACAATTATGTTAAGGCTGACGCTGCAAAACGTGCGACAATGGTTCCGACAATTACTGAAATGGCGGATGGTTTTTTCAAAGATTTATATATTCCTGCTGAAAAAGATTTATTGACAGCGCAATTGAAATTGTATGCAACAAAATCGGTTGGATATGGAATTGCCCCAATGGTTGAAAAAATTGGAAAAGATAACAATTACGATTATTCAAAATTTGTAAATGCTGCTTTTGAATTGAGTATTTTTACTTCAAAAGAAAAAGTACAAGCCTTTTTGGATTTTCCAAGTGATGATTTGTTGGCGAGTGACCCGTTGTATAGCATTTCAAATGATATGATAACACATTTGAATTCTAAATCGGATGCGATTGCAAAAGCGCAAAATGATTTTGGTTCAGCTTTTAGACTATTGGTCGAAGGTTTGAGAGAATCTAAAATTGGAACTATAAAATATCCAGATGCGAATTCTACATTGCGTTTGACTTACGGAAAAGTTCGTGCTTTGCCTGCTGACAAAAGAAACGATGCGAAAATTAATAACTACACGACATTAGACGGTCAAGTTAAAAAATACAAGAAAGGCGATGAAGAATTTGATTTGCCTGCGCGTGTTCTTGAAATGAATAAAAACAAAGATTACGGTCGTTTCGCCGATAAAGATGGTTCGCTTCACGTAAATTTCTTGACTGACAATGATATTACTGGAGGAAACTCAGGTTCACCAGTTTTGAATGGTAAAGGAGAATTAATCGGATTGGCATTTGATGGAAATATTGAAGCTATGGCTGGAGATGTTATTTTTGACCCAAAATTACAACGTACTATAAATGTTGATATTCGTTATGTTTTATGGGTAATTGAGAAATTCTCAGGCGCAAAACATATTGTCGATGAAATGACATTGGCGAAATAAAAGCGAAAATTTATTAAATGAAAAAGTCCTAAAACGTTGTGTTTTAGGACTTTTTTTATTTGAATAATTTAGTATTAAGCAATCAAAGTTCGAGAAATTACGATACGTTGAATTTCAGAAGTACCTTCATAAATTTGAGTAATTTTTGCATCACGCATCATTCTTTCTACGTGGTATTCGGCTACATATCCATTTCCACCGTGAATTTGAACTGCTTCAATTGTGGTGTCCATTGCGGTTTGTGAAGCGAATAATTTTGCCATTGCCCCTGATTGAGAAATGTCTTCGCCTGCATCTTTTTCTGTTGCTGCTTTGAAAACCAACATTTCTGCCGCTGCAATTTGCGTTGCCATATCGGCTAATTTGAATGCAATTGCTTGGTGCTTGAATATTTCTTTACCAAAAGCTTTGCGTTCTTGCGAATATTTTAAAGCCAATTCAAATGCGCCTTTTGCAATTCCTAATGCCTGTGACGCTATCCCAATTCTACCTCCGTTTAAAACTGCCATTGCGAAATTGAATCCGAAACCATCTTCCCCAATTCTATTTTCTTTCGGGACTTTCACATCAGTAAACATTAGTGAATGCGTGTCAGAACCACGAATTCCCATTTTCTTTTCTTTAATTCCAATTTCAAAACCAGCCCAAGTTTTCTCCACTATAAAAGCGTTGATTCCTTTGTGTCCTTTTTCGATATCGGTTTGAGCAATAATTATATAAGTCGAAGCCGAATTTCCGTTGGTAATCCAGTTCTTAGTTCCATTTAAAAGATAGTGGTCGCCTTTGTCAATTGCGGTTGTTTTTTGTGACGTTGCATCAGAACCCGCTTCAGGTTCAGACAAACAAAAAGCGCCGATAACTTCGCCTGTTGCCAATGGAATTAAATATTTTTGTTTTTGTTCTTCGTTACCATATTTTTCAATTCCAGCACAAACCAATGAATTATTTACTGACATAATTACGGCAGCAGAAGCATCAACTTTTGCGATTTCAGTAATTGCTAATATATAGGATATGCTATCCAATCCTGAACCACCGTATTTTGGGTCAACCATCATTCCCATAAATCCAAGTTCAGCCATTTTTTTTACTTGCTCCGTTGGGAATTTTGAATGTTCGTCTCGTTCAATTACTCCAGGCAAAAGTTCCATTTTAGCAAAATCTCTGGCTGCTTGTTGAATCATTAATTGCTCTTCTGTAAGTTTAAAATCCATAATAGGTAGTAATAATTGTGATTAATATAAAAAATATACACAAATATACTTTTAAATTATCATATTCTCAAAATGATTTATTAATTTTAGCCGATGATTCAAGAAAAATATAATATTATTGGTGTAATGTCGGGCACTTCGCTTGACGGTATCGATTTGGCGCACCTCAATTTTGAGATTATAAATGGGAAATGGAACTTTCAAATCCTTGAATGTGAAACCATTGGCTACAGCCAAAAATGGATTGATAAACTTAAAATTGCTGTTGGATTTTCAGAATTGGAATTACAAAAATTAAATGTTGATTATACCTTATTATTAGGAACAATCATTTCTGATTTTATCGAGAAGTATAAAATTGAAAATATTGATGCAGTTTGTTCACACGGACACACTATTTTGCACCAACCTCAAAACGGAATTACCTTACAAATTGGAAATTTACCCGAAATTGCTGCTTTAAGCAAACAAAAAGTAGTTTGTGATTTCAGAGTTCAAGATGTGAAATTAGGTGGTCAAGGTGCGCCATTAGTTCCAATTGGTGACCGAATATTATTCTCAGATTATGATTATTGTTTGAATTTGGGCGGTTTTTCAAACATTTCCTTTGAGGAAAATGGAAGCAGAATTGCTTTTGATATTTCACCTGTGAATACCGTTTTGAATTTCTATGCCAATCAATTGGGTTTGGATTATGATGATAAAGGTAAAATTTCGAGAACTGGAACTGTAAATCTAGAATTGCTAGATGATTTGAATCGATTGGATTTTTATCAAACGAAATACCCGAAATCCTTGGGTTTTGAATTTGTAAAAGAAACTATTTTGCCGCTAATTGAAAGTTATCCAATTGCAATTGAAGATAAAATGAACACTTTCACGGAACATATTGCTACCCAAATCGCATTGGCTTTGCCCAATAAAAAAAATAATCTATTCATAACTGGCGGTGGTGCGTATAATGATTTTATGATTGAAAGAGTTCAATTTCATTTGCCAGAAACTAAAATTGTTATTCCTGAAACAAAAATAATTGAATTCAAAGAAGCCTTAATTTTTGGATTGCTTGGTGTATTAAAATTACGAAACGAAATCAATACTTTAAGCAGCGTAACTGGTGCAAAAATGGATCATAGTTCGGGGATAATATATTACAAATAATTAAAAATTAAATAATAGAGGACAATGAAATTAACTTCTATATTTGCACAACTAAAACGAAACAGATTAATGAAAGATTTACTTAAAAAATTCGAGAATAAAGAACCAGAAATAATCTTCAATTGGAAAGATCAAGAAACAGAAGCCGAAGGATGGACAGTTATTAATTCGTTACGTGGCGGTGCTGCTGGCGGTGGAACGAGAATGAGAAAAGGCTTGGATATGAACGAAGTTTTGTCATTGGCAAAAACTATGGAAGTGAAATTTTCGGTTTCAGGACCTGCAATTGGTGGTGCCAAATCTGGAATTAATTTCGATCCAAATGACCCAAGAAAAAAAGGTGTTTTACAACGTTGGTACAAAGCGGTTTCTCCATTATTGAAAAGTTATTATGGAACTGGCGGCGATTTAAACGTAGATGAAATTCACGAAGTGATTCCAATGACCGAAGAATGTGGGGTTTGGCATCCGCAAGAAGGGGTTTTCAACGGGCACTTCAAACCTACAGAAGCAGATAAAATTAACAGAATTGGGCAATTGCGTCAAGGCGTTGTTAAAGTCATAGAAAATCCGATTTTCTCTCCAGATGTAACTCGGAAATACACCGTTGCCGATATGATTACTGGTTATGGCGTTGCGGAAGCGGTTCGTCATTATTATGAAATTTATGGAGGTTCTGTAAAAGGTAAAAAAGCAATCGTGCAAGGATTCGGAAATGTGGGTTCGGCAGCTGCTTTTTATTTGGCAGATATGGGTGCAAAAGTAATTGGAATTATCGATAGAGATGGCGGATTGATTAACGAAGATGGATTTACATTTGAAGAAATTAAAACCTTATTTTTGAATAAAGACGGTAACAAATTAGTTTCTGATAAAATGATTCCTTTTGAGGAAATAAACAATAAAATTTGGACAATTGGTGCGGAAATTTTCACACCTTGTGCAGCTTCAAGATTAGTTGCGCAAAGCCAAATTGATAGCTTGATTGCATCAGGATTAGAAGTGATTTCTTGTGGTGCAAATGTTCCTTTTGCCGATAAAGAAATTTTCTTTGGTTCAATAATGGAAAATGTTGATCAAAAAATTAGCTTGATTCCTGACTTTATTTCTAACTGTGGAATGGCAAGAGTTTTTGCTTATTTTATGGAGAAAAAAGTGCAAATGACAGACGAAGCCATTTTTAATGATACTTCAGAGACCATCAAAAATGCAATTGTAAAAGCGCACACATTGAATAATTCCAAAACAAATATTAGCGCTACTGCTTTTGAGATAGCGCTAAAACAATTGGTATAAATATCCTTTTGAATACGGATGCCCTAGCCCAGAAGGAAGGGAAAATCCCGAGCTTTTTAGCGAGGATTTGGAATGACAGCTGGAAAAAGCTCCAAAAAATAATTAAATTGGAAAATATTTTTTCTGTGTGATTTGATATGTTTTGAACGTCAAAAACCCTAAAATAAAGCCACTTATATAGCCGCAAATTATGTCTGTTGGGTAGTGTAATCCCAAGTAAATTCGGCTATAGGCGAAGATTAGCGGCCATAAAAAAAGCAATCCAAAATACTTGAATCTGTCCTTGAGAATAAAGTATAAAAATGTGGCAACAGCCATTGTATTTGCAGCGTGACCTGAGAAAAAACTGAAGGTTTCACTTGATTTTACGACTCTAATTAAAGTGTTGATTTTTGGGTCGCTACAAGGACGAAGGCGTTGAAATCCGAATTTAAATAAATTGGTGATTTGATCTGAAATTGTGACCAAAACTATCACAAATAGCAGTAAATATAAGGTTTGTTTTATTCCCAATTTTCTATAAATAAAATAAAGTAAAACTAAAAAAAGCGGAATCCAGTTGGTTTGTTTGGTAATTTGTAGCCAAAGTCCGTCGAACATTGGCGAGCCTAAACTATTCAGGTAAAAAAATAATTCTTTATCGAGTGTTAGGATTTTTTCAAGCATTATGAATTGCGTTTTATAGGGCCTTCACTTTCAGGGGTTTCTACTTTTGGGGTTTCGATTTTAGCATTTTGAATAATTGGCGTTGTTTCTTTTAATAAATTATCTTTCGCTTTATTGATTTCTTGTGTGATATTTCCCGTAAAATCTGTTATAGATTTTGTGTCAAAACCATTTGCGTCGGCTCCTTTTTGAATTTCACTTTTGATGTCATTAGTCGCGTTTTTTAATTGCGCCATTGCTTTTCCCATTGTTCTTGCAATGTCAGGAATTTTATCTGAGCCGAAAAGCATCAAGACTACAAATAAAATTAGAATTAATTCGCCACCACCTATTCCAAACATATCGATTTATTTTATTGCAAAGTTACAAAGTTTTTATGAAGCTGTTTTTAATTGACTTATAAAAATATGTTAATCAAATTTAGATTTCACTTCTTCTTTTGGCCAAGTATTGTTTGTGATGTCAATATCTGCCGTCTCTAATTTTGGGTCAACTACAATCTTTTTAATTACTTTTTTTGTAGCAAATGTTCGGGTTACTTCATCGTCATTCATCCTCCAAATTTGCGCTGGGAATGTTTGATTTTCTGTAGTGCCATCTTCAAAAGTAAGTTCTACAATAATAGGCATAACCAATCCTCCTGGCTTATTGAAGATCACTTCATAGAAATATTTAGGCGAATCGAATTTTGCGATTTCTTCTGGTTTGAAGTTGGTTTTCAAAAAATCATCTAATGTTTTTATTTCTTTAATTTCCAATGCTTTATTCATTTCTGGCTTAAAACTTTCACTTGTATTTGAAACCATAAAAACCATCGGTCCAGTTGTTTTTAATCGGTTTCTTCTTGATGGTGTTGGTGCTTTAAAGTCTTTTGGTGCGTCATTACTCACGTAATATTGTTTGACTTCTTTAATCCCAATATCGGTATAATCTGTGGTGTAAAACCAGCCGCGAATAAACCAATCCAAATCTGTTGCCGATGCGTCTTCCATCGTTCTAAAGAAATCTTCTGGGGTTGGGTGTTTAAATTTCCATCGATTTGCATACGTTTTGAATGCATAATCAAACAATTCGTGCCCCATAATTGTCTCACGCAAAATATTCAAACCTGCTGCTGGCTTACCATAAGCATTGTTTCCAAATTGTTTTATCGCTTCGGAATTGGTCATTATTGGCTCAATATTTTTTTGATCGCCACTCATATAAGGAACGATTTTATTTGCAGGTCCACGATCAACAGGAAAGGTTGACTCCCAAGAAATTTCGGCTAAATATTCCATAAAAGTATTCAATCCTTCGTCCATCCAAGTCCATTGTCGCTCATCAGAATTGACAATCATTGGGAAAAAATTGTGTCCTACTTCGTGAATTATTACGCCTAACATTCCGTATTTTACTCTGTCGGTATATTTCCCATCAGCATCGGGACGACCAAAATTCCAGCAAATCATCGGGTATTCCATTCCTTGATCTTGCGCATTTACAGAAATTGCTTTTGGATAAGGATAATCAAATGTATAACTGGAATAGCTTTTTAAAGTGTGAGCAACGGCACGAGTTGAATATTGTTCCCACAACGGATTTCCTTCTTTTGGATATAATGAAATCGCCATTACGGTTTTTCCGCCTAATTTTACTGCCATTGCATCCAAGATAAATTTTCTTGAAGTTGAAATTCCAAAATCGCGAACATTTTCTGCTTTGAATTTCCAAGTTTTTTTCTTTTCAGAAAAACCTTTTTCAGTTTCAGTTGCTTCGGCTTGCGTTACGATTATTACTGGTTTGTCGAAAGAATTTTCAGCTTGAGCATACCGTTTTACCTGTTCTGCAGTGAAAACTTCAGCTCTATTTTGCAAAACTCCCGTAGCTTCTAAAATGTGATCGGCAGGAACTGTAATGTTAACTTCATAATTTCCGAAAGGTAAAGCGAATTCTCCACTTCCCCAAAATTGCATATTTTGCCAACCTTCAACATCGTTATAGACCGCCATTCTTGGGTAAAATTGCGCTAAAACATACAAATTATTACCATCTTTAAAATGTTCGTAGCCGGAACGACCTCCATCCAACATATAATTATTGATGTTGTAATTCCATTTTATATTCAAGGCTATTTTTTCTCCGTGTGCCAATGGTTTTACTAAATTAATTCGCATCATCGTTTCGTTCACAGTATATGAAATGGGATTTCCTTTGGCATCTTTAACATAATCAATTTTGAAACCACCGTCGAATTTTTCTTCTAAATATTTTCTTGAAAATCCAGCGACACTTATTGCGGGATCAATTTTTGCATTTTCAACTAACGGCGTTTTGGAAGTTTTGGCAGCAATATTTTGATCTAATTGAAGCCATAAATATTCCAAAGATTCCTTCGCATTATTGGTGTAAGTTATGGTTTCGGTACCGTAAATTTTTGTGTTTTTGTCATCTAATTCAATATCCATTTTATAATCGGCTTGTTGCTGATAATATTCAGGACCTGGGGCGCCAGAAGCGGTGCGATACATATTGGGAGTTGCCAATAAATCATACATTTGACGAAATTTATTTTTGTCTTCGTGACCCAACTCTTTAGTTTTGGCACTTTCTTTAACTTCTTGAGCAAAAGTTGAAATTGAAATTGTAGCAAAAAACAATAGAAATACGGATGTAATTTTTTTCATAAAAGTGTGATTATTAGCTTTTAATTGCTAAAGTAATTATTTTATTTGAGATAAACAGATGAACTTATTTTAACCTTCCACTAATCGTACTTTCTGTAAGCAACAAACTTTGTTTTTCACCGTAAATAGTGGACTGTATAATATTTTGCTGCTCTGAATTTAATTCGAGAAGTGCTGTGTTTTTTACTTCTAATGTTTTGATTTTAGAAATTTCTTTGATGTTATAATAACAAATAATCACGTTTCCTTCTAATTCATTACTAAGATAATTGATGGTTTTTTGTTGTCCATTTACTTTTAAAGAAAAATTTTCTAAAATATATTTCTTCATTAGAACAATATCGTCTGGAGATTCATTCGATTCCCCTAAAAAAGTTTTTCTATTGTATTTTTTATAAAGAACCGAATTTAAATCATCTACAAATATTCGGGATGTAATTTGCAACATTTTCTTTTCGGAAGCATACTTAATTTGGTAAATGGAAACATAAAATTTATGAATCCCAAAGGAAGTTCCTGCAATAAACGTCATTCCTATTAAAGTATATAAAAGTATTTTTTTCATTTATCAAATGTAGTTAATCCATTTCTATTTTGGAATAGCATTGTAATTTACTGCCAATTTTGATATCAAAAACAACATCATTGTTCTATTTTTTACTTTCAAAGCTGCGGCAAATTCCTTGTCTTCTATAATATAACGTTGAAAATCATCAATGTAGATTTCTGGAACTTTCAATGTTTGAATGTAATATTTATCGTCATAAAGAACGCCAACTTTATTTAGCATTCGCTCTTTTCGTTCCACTATAATTTCCTTTTTTAACATTTCTGTTCTTCCAGAAAGCCAGTTTAATGGTGCGTCTAATAAACCTGAAGTTGCGGTATATAATTTTCTTTCCGCAGGTGTGTAATGCTTTTGACCCGGAATTATACTGATGCCTTCGGCTGCATTTTTCTTGACAATAACTTCATTAAGTTCATTAATTTTTGGTGTCATATAAATCGTTATCGTTTCCGATTTCAAATCGTCTTCATCAACCAACATTCGTTTCATTTCTAAAGTCATTGATGAAAAAACCAAAATATCATCGGCTTTCGCCAAAACAGAAAATTCCCCTTTATTATTGGTTACGGTTACTTTTTCGTTGCCTAAATTCACCACGTCAATTCCAGCCACCGAAGCAGAATCAGCGACAATTTTTCCGTGTAGGATTTTTTCGTTGCTGGTTTGTGACCAAGTGCAGAATGTCGCAAAAAATAATAGGACAACAAACCAGTTCTTCATAAAATAATAATTAACATCTTTTATTAATTGTAAAAGTATTTAAGTGCGTTCTAAATTAATGAAAATTGCTTGGTAAAGTTATGTTAATAAATAAAGTACCGAAATTTCAGATTAGAAAATTGAAAAATAATGTAACTTTGAACGCATTAAAAAACCACAATTAAAATGAAAAACTGCATTATTGCAAGTACGTCAACTCTTTATGGAGGCGACTATTTAGACTATATTTTACCTGAATTATCGGAGCATTTCAAGAATTGCAAAACGATTCTTTTTATTCCGTATGCGCGACCAAGTGGAATTTCGTATGAGGAATATACCAATAAAGTTGCTGCGGCTTTCGCCAATATAAATATAGTTGTTAAAGGAATTCACGAATTTGAAAGTCCAAAAGTGGCAATCCAGCAAGCGGAAGGAATTTTTACGGGAGGAGGAAATACTTTTTTATTAGTTTTCCAACTGTATAAAAACAACGTTATGGACACTTTAGCAAATGCCATAAAAAAAGGCATTCCTTATTTAGGAACTAGCGCAGGAAGTAATATTTGTGGTTTAACGATGCAAACAACCAACGATATGCCAATTATTTACCCGCCAAGTTTTCAAACATTAGGAATTGTTCCTTTCAATTTGAATCCACATTATTTAGATGCAGATTTGCAATTGAAACACAACGGCGAAACTCGGGAAACTCGAATTAAAGAATATCATCAGTTCAATACTGTTCCCGTTTTAGGATTGCGTGAAGGAAGTTGGCTTGAAGTAAAAGGCGAGAAAATCACATTAAAAGGAAGTCTTTCGGCTCGATTATTCAGACAAAATAAAAATCCTGAAGAATTAGAATCGGGAAGTGACTTGAGTGATTTAAAATAAGAATTTATACAATAATTATAGTATTCTACTTACGGTTAATCCATCTCTTATTGGCAATAATACGCTTTCAACACGTGGGTCGTTTTTGAGTAAAGCATTATATTCTAGAAGTATTTTTGTGCTTGAATCATTTTTTTGTAATGGCTCAAGTACTTTTCCGCTCCATAAAACATTATCGGATAAAATTATCCCACCTTTATTCATTTTAGGGACAATTAATTCAAAATAATTTATGTAGTTTTCCTTATCTGCGTCAATGAAAACCAAATCAAATTTTATATCTAAAGTTGGGATAATTGAGATTGCTTCCCCTAAATACTGTACAATTTGACTTCCCCAAGGCGACTTGTCAAAATATTTTCTTTGAAAATCTACTAATTCTTCTTTGATATCAATTGTATGTAATTGCCCATTTTCATTCATTCCTTCGCAGAGACATAAAGCAGCATAGCCAGTAAATGTTCCAATTTCGAGTATGTTTACTGGTTGAGTCAATTTGGATAACATGCTTAAAACACGTCCTTGAAAATGACCGCTTAGCATTCTTGGAAGTAGTATTTTTTGATACGTTTCCTTATTTAATGCAGCTAATAATTCCGGTTCATTTTCAGAGTTTTTTTCTATATAATCCTCTAATTCTGTAGATATAAAGTGCATTTCTTAATTATTAAATGTAAATAAAAGTATTTTTTTCTTTCCACATCCTTAAATTATAAATATTATTATTTTAATTCAATATCCTGTTAATTTCTAAACTATAAAAATAGTATTTTTTTCATTTTCATTAGATTTATAACGGCTTATAAATTGAAATCTAATCCCATCTATAAATTATCAATTTCTTCCTGAACCACTTCCCAGTCAAAAAGCAGCTTTTCTAATTCGGCTTTCTTTTTGTTATATGCCATAAAAAATGAAGCATTTTCTGCGTGCTTGTCATAGTTGGAAGCGACCATTTTGTCGTCGTTTTGAATGTCTTTTTCCAATTGCTTGATTTGACTTTCAATTTTGCTCAAACGATTGTAAACCGCTTTATTTTTCTTTTGATCTTCGTAGGAAGCTTTGTTATTATCTTTTGGTGCTGCTTGTTTTATGGCATCTTTTTTCTCGACTTCACGCATATTTTCCAAGTTGCGTTGCTCCAAGAAATAGTTGACATCGCCAAGATATTCCTTGATTTTTTGGTCTTTGAATTCATAAACCAAATTGGACATTCCTTGTAGGAAATCCCTGTCGTGCGAAACGAGTAAAAGCGTCCCTTCGTATTTTTGCAAAGCGGCTTTTAGGACGTTTTTGGACTTGATATCCAAGTGATTTGTAGGCTCATCCATAACCAAAACATTGATAGGTTGCAACAATAATTTGCAAAGCGCCAGACGATTTCTTTCGCCTCCAGAAAGGACTTTTACCTTTTTTTCGACGTCGTCACCACGAAATAAAAACGAACCTAACATATCGCGAACTTTGGAACGATTGGTGTCGGTTGCCGCATCTTCCATAGTTTGCAACAAGGTTATTTCGCCATCCAAATACTCCGCTTGATTTTGTGCAAAATAGCCAACTTGCACATTATGACCTAATTTTATGCTTCCTTGAAATTCAAATTCGTTGACAATTGCTTTGATAAAAGTAGATTTCCCTTGTCCGTTTTGACCCACAAATGCAATTTTACTTCCGCGTTCAACCAATAAAGTGATGTCTTTTAGAATGGTATTATCGCCATAACTTTTGGTTACTTTATCGGCTTCAATAACTACTTTTCCAGGTACTTTGGAAACTGGAAATGAGATATTCATAACGGAATTATCGTCTTCATCGACTTCAATTCGTTCTACCTTATCGAGTTTTTTGATGAGCGATTGTGCCATAGAAGCTTTGGAAGCTTTAGCACGAAATTTTTCGATTAATCGTTCTGTTTCTTCAATTTTCTTGGCTTGATTTTTCTGTGTTGCCAATTGTTTTTCACGGATTTCGTGGCGCAATTCTAAATATTCAGAATACGGCTTATTGAAATCATACGCTTTTCCGAGAGAAATTTCGATAGTTCTGTTCGTTACATTATCCAAAAACATTTTATCGTGCGATACAATTACGACAACTCCGGCATAATTTCTAAGGAAACTTTCCAACCAAATGATACTTTCAATATCCAAGTGATTCGTTGGCTCATCTAAAAGCAAAACGTCATTTGCTTGCAATAATAATTTGGCTAATTCGATACGCATTCTCCAACCTCCAGAAAAAGTTTCCGTCTGATTGTTGAATACTTCCCGCTTGAAACCTAATCCAAGTAGGATTTTTTCGGTGTCGCCAATATAATTATAACCGCCTAATAAATCGAAACGGTGCGTATAATCGGATAAATCTTCGATGATTTGGCTGTATTCTTCACTTTCGTAATCGGTTCTTGTAACCAATAAATGATTGATTTGCTCCAGCTTTTTTTCTACAATTTTAATATCTGTAAAAGCTTCATACGCTTCTTCAAGAACGGTTCTTCCTTGTTCAAAATCAATGTCTTGACGAAGAAAACCCATTCTCACTTCTTTTTCTTGAGAAATTACACCAGAATCGGGGGCAAAATCTCGTGCTAAAATTTTCAACATTGTGGACTTTCCTGCACCATTTTTTCCAACGAGTCCAACTCTGTCTCCAGCACCTAAACGGAAGGTCACTTCTTCAAATAAATAAGTACCTCCAAAGGAAACAGATAGATTGTGTATATTAAGCATTTATTATGATTTTTATATAATTGTATGTGTAAATTTGTATCCCGAACAGTCGGTACCAAAATTGGAAAAATAAATTTTTTGCAAATGTTAAAAAAAGGATCCAAATTAAATAGTATTTTAACAGGAAGTTGTCCTAAATGTCAGAAAGAGAGTATGTATTTGGATAAAAATATGCTTCATTTGACAAAAATTCTTAAAATGAATGAAAATTGCAGTCATTGTGGTTTGAAATATCAAATTGAACCTTCCTTTTTTTATGGCGCAATGTATGTGAGTTATGGATTGAATGTTGCAATTGGAATCTCAGCTTTTATTGTTTCTTATGTTGTATTAAGTGCCAGTTTAAAAGTCACATTTATATCAATAATTGCATCACTAATTTTATCTTTTCCATTGGTTCTTCGATTATCAAGAAACATCTACATCAATATGTTTGTTTCGTATGATGAAGATTTTAAGCAATAGATCAACTTTTTTTGATAAATCTTTGAATGTCGATTTCATTGTCTAATGGTTTTTGATTTTCAATAGATTCAAATAACGCTTTTGCCATTGAAGGTGCGAGCATTACTCCACGAGTTCCAAGTCCGTTGAGAATGTGTATTCTTTCGTGCTTTGGATGCGTTCCAACAAGCGGTTTTCTGTCTCTGACTGTTGGTCGAACTCCTGCAAAATGTTCAATAATTTCAAATTTGCAATCTATAATTTCATTGATTCTTGATAATAATTCCGACTTCCCTTCTTCTGTTGGACTATTTGTTTTTTCTTTCCAGTTGTATGTTGCTCCAACTTTGAACAAATGATTCCCTAATGGTAAAATAAAAACGCTTGTATTAATAATAACATCCAAATCTAAATCGGGTGCTTTAATAATAAATAATTCACCTTTTGTTCCGTCAAGCGGCAAATGATTAAAAAACGGATTGGAATGCATCCCAAATCCTTCTGCAAAGATTATATGCTTAGATTTTATGTTTTTATATTCAATGCAATCGCTTTGAATTATTAATGCATTAAAATCAAATGTTTCCTGCAATAATAGATTATGTTTATTTAAATAATCAGTATAAGTATCCAACAAAGTCGCTGTATCGACATAGCCCGTATGAAGCACTTGACCATAATCAAAAGGCGATTGGATTCCTTTGTATTTAGTAGCTATTAAATCTAAAGATAGAAATGGTGCTAAATTTTTATTATCAGAAGCCGAAAACCAATTATTTTGCTCTTCAATGGAAAAAAATTTACGAAGAATTGGAATTTTATAATCTACTTTAATGTTTAATTTAAGTTCTAATGCTTGATAGAATTTATCTAAAAGCTGTAATTGTTCTCGCGCTTGCCAAACTTCACTAAAACGCTTTAAAATAACTGGATTGTACAAGCCGCCAGCAATTCTTGAAGAGTTTTGAGATTGATTGTCAATTATTAATATAGATTTATCATTTTGCAATGCTTTTTCAGCAAATGCAATTCCTGCGAGACCTGAACCAACAATTATATAATCTAACATAGTAAAATAGATTTAAAAGAAAAAACTCTTACCATTACAGTAAGAGTTTTTAAGTTGTATGTATTTATAAATTCTAATAACACCACATATCTTGTTCAAAATCACGAATCTTATCTTTGATTCTATCTGATTCTAATAATTGCATTTGTGAATTGTCCTTCATATATGCTTCTATAGTTCTATCACCTTGAACATTTTCTTCTTGATAGATTACAGCATTAAACCTTCTGGAATTCAATATATGATCAAAATCGATTGGCATTGCTGAATTTCTATTGTTGAACGATTTTGCATCGTGCAATAAATCTCTAACAGTTGGGAAGTAAACCCAGAACATTTCTATTAAATCAGGATTTTCAGCATTTCTTTCTTTTGCTTCAGGAGCAACTGGACAAAGACCTAATAGTCTGTATTTAAGTTCTCCTTGACGTTTGTCAAAATACCAAAACCCTTTAATTTTATAACCAGTAACATCACCAGGAGTTAAATCTTGTTTGTTAATATATTGAGGGTCTAATACTTTAGAAGCTGCAACTGTTGTCGCAGGAGTTACAGAAATTATTTTTCCCTTTTTATCTTTTTTTACAATTTCAGGAACAACTCTTGATTTGTAATTTTCAATACCATTCGCATTCATTTCATCAATTCCAGATTGAAGAGTATCAATGTATGTAAATGAAGAAGACATATCTTTCAATGTTTTCTTAGTGTTGAAGTAACTATCAGAATATATTTCTGTTATTTTACCATCCTTAATTCCCTTTAATAACACAGAAAATAATGATCTTCTATCGCTTCCAATATTAGTAGTGTCTATTGGGTAGTAAAGAGGAAAGTTAATTCTTTCATCTAAATCTATAATTTCCCAAGTTGTTTTACCCATTAACACATCTCTGTCATGAACATAACCATAAGCTAATGGTTTATCATTGTCCGAAGCCAATTGAGCAGAATTTTTCTTTCCAATTTCGCTAGGTGTTTTTGCATTTAGTAAATTAGACTGTGCATAAGAAGTAAAACTTCCAGACACAAAAATAATTACTAATAAAAAGTTTTTCCAATTCATATCAATGTTATTCTAGGTTATTTAAGTAATAATGCCGAACTTAAAATTTATTGTATTTCGTAAATAACAGGCGCTGTCTTACCAGTAATAACATTTGCCGTTACACCAATTATTTTTGTTTTAATATCTGAAATAGTAACTTGATCACCTCGTGTAGCTCTTGCTAATGCTGCTTTACATTGTGCATTTACTCTATCTCCACTTACAATTACTGCTGCAGAACCAGTTACTTTTAATGTAAATTGTGTAACTTGAAAATTCAAATCATACAAGAAATCTGGTAATTTAGCTGATATTTGTGACACTTCTAAACGTGATTTAGCACCTTTAACAACACCCATTTCTCCTGCAATTGCACCAATGGGACCTGGAATGTTTTTAATTCTAAACACTTTTTTATCATTAACTGCTTTTCCATCAGGAAGTGTAGCATTTACATTAACTGTAACATCTGTTCCAGATCCAGGATTTAAATTGTATTCGCCAGGTTTTGAACCTTTTGATAAACCGGTAGCAGAAGCATTTACCTTGTTGTCAGGAATACCTGCAAACGAAATAGTCATAGGGTTAGGTAAACCTCTGTAAACAACATTCATTTTATCAGCAGATATATTAGCTGAATTAGGTCTTGGGATTACAACGTATTTACTTTCAAATTTCAATGGCACTGGTTTGTTGTCCTCCATAAAGGTAAAACTACCGTTTATAGATTGCTCACCAATAGCTCCAGCTGTCATAGAAATTAAAGCTTGTCCGTTAACAATTTTACCTGGACCATTGAAAGAAGTAGGTTTTGTATTTTCATCATATCTTCCTAAAACAACTTTACCTGTAACAGATTCTCCTTGAAAATAGGCGCTTTTATCTAATATTACCATCGCAGTATAATTCTTCATAGAAGATGCGTCAACAGCAGCTTTTCCAAGAAGTGTGTTATAACTATCATATTCTGCTTTTTGAACATCATTTTGCCAAGACGTTAATTTTGCTAATGAAGCAATCGCTGGAAAATGTTCAAAATGGTATGAAAGATATTTTTTAGTTACACCTTCGTGATCTTTAATATCTGCAGTGCTGAACTTTTGCTCAATTTCTTTAACTACAGCAGCTAATTTAGGTTGGCCAGCAGCAGCAACTTTCATGTCAGCAATATATTTATTTATTGCTTCAATGATTGCTTTACCTTTTGGAGAATAATTATCTCCTTTAAACCAAGTCTCATCAATATGAGGTCCTTTGTCCATTGCTTCGTAAGGTAATTTACCTGTTTCTTTATTTATTTCAACACCGTTTGTTGCGTCTAATTTTAGAGTTTCTATATAATCATAGAATGTCTTTGATACAGTTGCTATTTTCTTAGAAGTCTC
>CANFVB010000033.1 GCA_947450355.1 Bacteroidota bacterium | reverse complement strand
TGGAATACAAAAATAGTATTTTTTTGGAGCAAATCAATCCCTTTCTATAATAACAATTTGTCCCGCTGTCCGCTATAGTCTTGCTTCGTTCCTCCGCAAGAGCTGCCACTTCCATCGGGGCTACCAAGTATCTTTATATTTTTTAATAACGTTTTCTAATCCCGTTAATAAGTACTTTTACAGTTTACTATGGGCTATGTGCCTATATTAGGAATACTAATTTCCGTATTCCATTTTTTTTAGAATTAAACATTCATACTTCCCAGGATTAAACTATTTGTAGTTATATTTGTCTAACTATAAATTTCCATCTAAATTATGTCTAAACTACGAGTATTTTTACTGTCTATAAGTTTGTTTTCCGCTTTTGTCGCATACAGTCAAGAAGTTCCTAAAAAGTGGAGTTTTGCATTTCAATTAGACAACCGCTTTTCAAGTATTCGAAATCATGATATTACAGTTTTCGGTGCAAAAGTTGGGTTCCAATATAAAAAATTGACTCGCTTTGGTTTAGGTAGTTCATTTATCATTAATCCCATTTACATTGATTACTTCAATAAAAAATTAAATAGGGAAGAAACAAATAAAGTTAGTTTTTGGTATTTTAGTGTTTTCAATGATTGGATTTTATATAAAAACAACAAATGGGAGTGTTTCGTTACTGAGCAAGTTGGCTTTGGAAAACCAAGTTTTGTTAAAGAAATTAATAACGATATTGTTAGTGATGTAAATGTTAATTTATATGTAAACGAATTTTCAGGACAAGTCAATTACAAACTAAATTCATGGATTGGTTTAGGAACGGGTGTTGGCTACAGAAATATATTAAATAAAAGATCGATACTTAATGCCACTTTTGATGCACCAATTTACATTGCAAAAGTCATACTTTTCCCAGAAGTCTTTTTTAAAAAATAGCAACAAATCAGTCTGTTTTGAGATTCAGTACCAACTAAAAAAGTTTAAAGTTTAAGGTCTTGCAGCTTTAAACTTTAAACTAATTTAATTTGAAGTATAGAATTTACGAAACCGCTTCTTTTATTCTTCGTAACGCTTCTGTCAATAATTCTTCGCTTGTAGCATAAGAAAAACGAATACAATCTGGATTTCCAAATGCGTCACCAGTTACTGTGGCTACATTTGCGTGAGATAAAAGATACATTGAAAAGTCATTGGCATCTTTAATAAAAGTACCATTCAGTGTTTTTCCAAAGAAGGAAGAAACGTCTGGAAACACATAAAACGCTCCTTCAGGTACGTTTATTTTTATCCCTGGAATTTCTTTCAAAAGTCCAACAACTAAATCTCTTCGACTATGAAAAGCGTCCACCATGTGTTTTAAAACAGAAGGGTCTGCATCAACAGCCGTAATCGTAGCACGTTGTGCAATACTGTTGGCGCCACTTGTTACTTGTCCTTGAATTTTCGTACACGCTTTTGCAATGAATTCAGGAGCACCAATATATCCAATTCTCCAACCTGTCATTGCAAATGCTTTTGCAACCCCATTTACAGTAATGGTTTTATCGAACATACCTGGAATAGATCCAATACTGCAAAAAGTCCCAGAAAAATTAATGTGCTCATATATTTCATCGGCAACAACATATACATTTGGATATTTTTCCAACACTTTTGCCAAAGCAGTCAATTCTTCTCTATTGTATACAGAACCACTTGGATTACAAGGAGAACTGAACCACATCATTTTTGTTTTTGGCGTTAAAGCCGCTTCCAATTGTGCAGGTGTGATTTTGAAATCGCTATCTATTGAAGTTGGTACTTCAACAGGAACTCCTCCCGATAATTTAATTATTTCAAAGTAGCTAACCCAATATGGCGCTGGTAATATTACCTCGTCGCCATCATTTAGCATTACTTGAGCAATGTTGTATAAAGATTGTTTTGCGCCCGTAGAAACTACAATTTGAGAAGGTTTATAGTCTAAATCATTGTCTCTTTTGAATTTTCTACAAATGGCTTCTTTTAATTCTTGATAACCCTCAACTGGAGAATAGGTGCTGTAATTTTCATCAATAGCTTTTTTTGCAGCTTCTTTTATAAAATCAGGGGTATTAAAGTCGGGTTCTCCCAAACTTAAACTGATAATATCTTTTCCTTGTGCTTTTAGTTCTCTTGCCAATGCTGCCATTGCCAATGTTTGCGATGTCGATAAATTATTTATCCTATCCGAAAGTGGGTTCATTATGTGTGTGTTGTAGTTAAATGTCTGTGCGAATCATCCGAAGAATAATTCTACTATGCCGAAAGTTCAGGTTTCATTCCTAATTCTTTCAAATGTTTGAAATGTGCAATTACTGCTGTTCTCATTGATTTATATTCATAATAAGGAAGATTTGCTTCTTGTGCAGCTTCTTTGACAAATTTTGCTATTTTCCCATAATGAATATGACTAATATGTGGGAATAAATGGTGCTCAATTTGATGATTCAATCCGCCAGTGTACCAATTTACAATGAAACTCTTTGGTGCAAAATTGACTGTTGTAAACAATTGGTGAATTGCCCATGTGTGTTCCATTTCTCCTTCATTATTAGGATGCGGATTGGTTGTGTCTTCTGTAATATGAGCCAATTGAAAAACAATGCTCAAAATTAAACCTGCAGTATAATGCATGATGAAAAAGCCAAATAATACTTGCCACCATGAGATGCCCAATACCATTGGAATAACAATCCAAACGGCGAAATATATTATTTTAGTAATTACTAAAGTTGTCCAAAGAAATTTGGTGCTTTTTGGTTCGCCATAAGACAATTTTCTTTTTAGATAAAGACTCATTTGTTTAAAATCGGTGGTTAATGACCAATTGAAAGTTAACAAACCATACAAGAAAATAGAATAGTAATGTTGGAATTTGTGAAAACTTAACCATTTTGCTTCTTTGGTAAAACGGATTACGCGACCTGCATCTAAATCTTCATCGTGACCAGGAATATTAGTATAAGTATGGTGAAGAACGTTATGTTGAACTTGCCAGTTGTAAACGTTTCCAGCCAAAATGTAGATGGTTCCACCCATAAATTTATTAATCCAATTTTTATTGGAATACGACCCGTGATTTCCATCGTGCATCACATTCATTCCAATTCCTGCCATCCCAATTCCGATAACTATTGACAACAATGAAAACAACCAAAAAGGCATTGTTTCCATAGTGATAATTAAAAAATAAGGGGCTAAAAACACCGTAAATAGAATTGCTGTTTTTAAATACAACTTCCAATTTCCTGTTTTCTGTATGTTATTTTCTTTGAAGTAATTGTTGACTTTGGAGTTCAAGGTTCTGAAAAATTTCAAATCATCTTGTTTTGCAAAAGTAGGGGCATTGTTATTCATAATATGTATATAAAGTACAAATGTAATTATTATTAAATTTAATATACAAAAATCAGGCTAAAATTTTAGTTTCAAAGTATTACTTTTGTTAAAAATTATACAATGGAATTCATCCTAAACTATTTCCCTGATTTGACTGACGTTCAGAAAAACCAATTTCAACAATTGGAAGCGTTGTACCAAGATTGGAATTCAAAAATCAATGTAATTTCTCGCAAAGACATTGATGAATTGTATGTGAAACACGTTTTGCATTCGTTGGCAATTGCCAAAATTCAAAAATTTGAGCCAGGAACTTATGTTTTAGATGTTGGAACGGGTGGCGGTTTTCCAGGAATTCCGCTGGCAATTCTATTCCCAGAAACGCGGTTTTATTTGATAGATGTCATTCTGAAAAAGATAAATGTAGTAAAAGCAGTTGCCGAAGCATTAGAACTTAAAAATGTAAAAGCTGAGCAAATCCGCGCTGAAAACGTGAAAGGCGATTTCGATTTCATTGTTAGTCGCGCCGTTACTAACATGCCCGATTTTGTTTCTTGGATAAAAGACAAAATCAAGAAACAGCAAAAACACGAACTCAAAAACGGCATTCTATACCTTAAAGGTGGCGATTTAACTGATGAATTGGCTGCTTTTCCAAATGCAAAAGAATACAATATTGCTGAATTCTTTGAAGGCGAATTTTTTGAAACTAAAAAAGTAGTTCATTTGCCACTGAAGTTTAAAATGTAGTGTAAACAGTTTTTTTTGAATTTCCAAGAACTCCAATAATCCTTTTCAGTCGGGCATTTTGAAGGACGAAGAATTGCATCACGTAAGTAAATTATGCGATTTCTTCTTTATAAAGATTGCAAAGTAATTTCAATTTAGGCTTGGCTTTATTCTTTCTATGGATTTTTTGATATCAACCTCAAATCACAGCTTTTTTTAAATGGATTTTCTAACAAATTTTAAATCCTTTAGCATAGCTTTAAACTTCTTTCCAGGTCTAAAAATAACCGAAGCACTTTTGACGTTTTTTGGAGTTACCGCTTCTGGAGTTTCACTAGCGGTGCCTTTTACACTAATTTGAAATGCGCCTAAATGCCCTAATCTTACAATTTTTCCAGCTTCCAATTCTCTAGAAACTGTGGCCACCATACTAATAATTACCGCATAACACTCGGCTAGAAATGAATGTAATGTAACCAATTTGGTTAACCAAGTAGGACCTAGTGAAAATAGTATGGGAGGTCACTATAGCATGGTTTTATATTTAGAATAATAACTAAAACTTTTCAGAGTTGTAGTTTGTATGCTTTTATTTTATTTGCTAGAACGGATTGTAAATCTTCGCTATTTGGGTTGTATTCAAGTTTTACCTTTTTACAATTTTCTTATTCACAATACCTGAAGGAGTTTTTACTTTGACTATATAAACTCCAGATGGTAAGGAACTCATGTCAATTGTATTATTGACCAAATCAATAGAAATGTTACGCATTTGAAGGTCATATAATTTTGCTTCGAGAATAGTAATGGAAGTGTCAAAATGTAATTGATTACTCACTGGATTTGGATAAAATGAAATGTTAGCTGTTGACGTGGTTCCGATTTCCTCAATACTCAAAGGATTTTGTAATTGTAAGACATAAATGTCGGAATCTCTATAAACTCCGACAATTTTATCCGATAGGAAATAAATAGCATTAAACTCAAATTCAGAAATTGATAACGGGACACTATTGACAGGCAGCCATGTTAGTCCTCCATCTAAAGTTTTGTATACTATTTTTACACTGTTTATGCCATAGCCTAACTGACTATTGAAGAAATGTTGATTGAAAATACCAGCATCTAGAAAATGTGTAAGTTCCCAAGACAAACCACCATCAATAGATCGGTAATTATCAGCATAAATCAAATTTTCGTTAACCATCTGCAGATGTTTAATAGTAACCGCACCTCCTGCTAATTCAGATCCTGGCAACCCAATGCTTGTCCATGTTACGCCACCATCAACTGTCTTAAAAATTCTACCACTGTAACCACCTATGACGCCATGATTGTCATCTGAAAAACTAATTTGATTAATCTGACTGAGCATGGTTCTATTTTGACTCCATCCGCCCACTGTTTTCCATGATAATAATCCTGCGGCATTTACCATGTTGTATGTGCCTAAGAAAAAATCTCGGTTAGATTTCATAAAACACGAAGTGAAATTACCTACAGCAGGGATATTTGTCGGACCAGGGTTCCAAGTGTCTCCATAATTAGTGGTATTCCAAACAGGAGTATTTAATTCACCTGCTGTCATCCCAACACCATTACTATTAAGACTCACGGTTTTAAATTTATTATATAGACTAAACTCCAATAACTCTTTTATCCAGGTCATACCCCCATCAGCTGTTCGGTATAGGACACTGGAATAATTTCCATCGCCAATCACGACCCCTCTATTGGCATCCGAAAAAGAGATTCCAATCAAATCAGAACGATAAATGCCGTCTAGAAAATAATTCCATGTAGTTCCATTAGTCGTGACATACAATCTACCTTTATCGCTAAGCACTAATCGGTTATTTAAATCAACAGCTAGGGTATAAAAAGTACCTGTTGTATTTGGAGCTGTGATTCGTTGCCAAGTTACGCCAACATCACTTGAAGAATATATATTGCCAAATCCTGATGAAATAATTAATTTATTGTTCCATGAAACTATATCATTACCACCACCAGGCAAGGAGATTACGGCCCATGTATTTCCACCATCAGTAGTCTTTTTTAACACATCTCCTAGCGCAAAACCAAGTTGATCGTTCAAGAATAAGAAACGTTTCATATAGATTGTTGCAGTACTTTCAACTACAGCCCATGTTGCACCTTGATTGATGGTTTTAAGTATTTTTCCATTCGTGCTACAAGCGAAACCTACTTGACTATTTATAAAATAAATATCTTCCAACAAATCCGTAATACTTGTATCAACAGCAATCCAAGTTTCTCCTCCATTGTTGGTTTTAATGATGGTGCCATTAGTTCCGCAACAGAAACCAATATTGGCATCGATAAAGAAAACTTCATTCATATCTGAAAATCCTAGTGCACTAGAAGTAGTGGTCACAAATCTATTAGCAGTTTTGATGATAGAAGAACCATTAGTAAGAACAAATCCTATGTTGTTATCTATCATAAAAAGATCATTCGGGATTCCTACAGGTATCCTAGCCCAAATGCTGCCACCATCATCACTTCTATATAATCCACCTACGAAATCAGGCCGATAAGTGGTATCAAGTAATAGGACACCATTGTTAGAGTTAAAATTCATTGTGGTTATTTGCGACACTTCTTTTAAAGGTGTTGTCAACAACCATTCTTGAGCTTGCATTGTCAAGCCAGAAAACAAAATGAAGAAGACTATTTTTTTCATAACGATTTATTGTCTAGCAATGTTGATATATTAGTAACGATTATCCTTTTTTCTCTCGTAAAGAGACAAAAGAAATTTTGTATTAAAGTAAGTTTAAACATTATTAAAAAACTCTTTATTGATGTGCAAATATATATTGTAAAACAACACCAAACAATCCGTATTTATACGGATTTTACCATAAAAATACTGCTCCCAAAACAGAAGCTGTTCAAATTAACTACTGTTTACTAAAGACTTATAATCTAAAATAAATAAGTATCAAAAGTATGCTATCAACTCTAACAAATCAATCCTTATTACTACCTAAATTAATAGGTAAATAATTACAACATAACTACAATTCATCAATGGTTATCATTCCATTTTTCAATGAAAATAAAATAACCCCAATAATATTTTTAGCATTACATTTATCCATAACATTTTTTCTATGCGATTCTACAGTTCTTACATTAATAAACAATTTATCCGCTATCTCCTTACTTTTATATTCTTTACAAATCATTTTAATAATTTGAAGTTCCCTTTCTGAAAACAAATCTTTGGATTCATCATAATTAATGGCATTTTTGTTTTCCCACAACATAGCCTCTTTAATTACCAAAGCTAACTCTTGACCAAAATAAAAACCTTCCTCGTGAACATTTCGAATAGCCAATTCCAATTGATCAGGATTGGAATTCTTAGTAAAATAGCCGTGTGCACCCAGCTCCATCATCTTATGAATACTCTCTCTGGAAGATAATTGTGATACAATCAATATTTTCACATCGGGAAACTTGCTTTTAACTTGCTTACAGGTTTCATAACCGTCCATCACAGGCATTTGAATATCCAATAACAAAACATCTACAGGAGTAGTCATAAGTATAGTCAAACATTGATTGCCCTCTGCTGCATCTACCAAAACCTGCATTCCTTCAAAAGAATTAATCAACAACGACATGCTTCTTCTAAATAACAAATGATCATCAATTAGGGCTAGTTTTAAATTGTCCATAACGTTTTACTTGTTTTTATTTCCTAAACTAATCACAAAATGATTTCCATTCAAAGTCTTTTGTTGAACCAATACAGCTCCAATAACTTTTAATCTTGAATTAATGTTTTTTATTCCAGTTCCTTCTGATGTAGCCAATTGTTTCTCAAAATCATACGAAACGCCATCATCTATAACTTCTATATATCCTACGTTGTCTTTTATATACAAAACAAGGGAACAAGAAGTAATGCTTCCATATTTTAACATGTTGTTAGTAAACTCTTGAACGACTCTAAACAATTCATAGGCCTCGTGTGTGGTCAACCTAACAAAATCATTTTTACATTGAAGACTGAAATTACAATTGGTTTTCTTAGTTAAATTGACAAAACAATCTTCTAGCGCCACTACTAAACCAAACTTATCAAGTAAAGGAGGTGCTAATTTATAAGAAATTAAACGCGTATTTTCAATAGATTGTTCTACTCCTAATTTCAACTCTTTAAATATTGATTTGCGATCTTCCTCTTTCTCTGTTTTAAGAATTACCGCCAAAAAATTACGAATGGCACTCAAATCATTGGATACACTATCATGCAAATCTGCGGATATACGTTCACGCTCTTTTTTTTCACTTTCCAATGAAGCTTTCAATAAAAGTTCTGCTTCTTGCTGCTTCATTCTATAAAAATAATTTTTATAAAATAAAACCAAAAAAATGAGTGCAAATGCAAAAAAAAGCATGACTATAGTTCCTATCCAAAAAACCGATTTTATTTCTGTCGTCCCTTCCAAATTCCTACAATTAATAATGTTCGTAAAACTAAATTCAAAAAAACATTCAACATCCAAAAAGGTTTAAAGTTAGACCTGTCCACTTTAAATATAAAACTAGCCAATAAAAACAAAAAAACAGTGCCTGAATAATATAAAATTAATCCAGAAACAAAATAAAATGTTGGCGTTTTAGTAAATGAATCTATCTCTAAACTTATGAAAACACTTCTAAACCATATTATAGAAAAAAACAAAACAATAATGGTTTGAATAGCGCTAGAATAAGCATTTATATCTAAATGATTTAGGGTTTTCCATCGACTCAGAGCAACTATAGATTGAATTAAAAACAATAGTCCAAATAAAATAAAAGCAGGTTTATACTTCCCTTTGAGAAGGGTATAGAAAAAATAATGTATAGAAAAAAAGGCTAAATATTTATAGCACACAAACCAATAATCCGAATTAATCTTTAGTACTAATGTTCCGAAAAATTCATACAAACTAGCAATAAACACTGCACATAAAAAAGGTTCTATCGATTGAATTTTGACTTTCTTTATTTTATAGAACAACAATGGAATAACCCCATATAAAATTGTAAATACTGTAAATTCTTTCATGAAAATATAATTAAGAAACCCTCTAACTGATTACAAGTTTAAAACTAAAGATAATTTTTAAGAAATAACAAATAGCAAGGATTTACATTCTTGTTTAGAATAAAAATCTAAGCAAATCTAACAAATAATTTATTACCAGCCTTTTTAAATTCTTCTGAATATATAGATTGCCATTTTGAATCGCATTCGCTCAAATATCTTTCCATATTTTTACACTTTTGTGTAAACATATTTCAGGACAAGACAGTAGCAATCATATTAATAATTACCTCATAACAATCGGCTTGCGTTAAGGAAGAGCTATAGGCAAATGGCAATCTGCTACTGACTCCAATTTTAGTACAAATCTAACCGATATTGCAAACACAACAACGAGTTTAACCGCTACTAATCTTACTACAACTCGTTATTATAGAGCAGTGGTTAGCAATGGTTCATGTGCTTCTGCAAACAGTTCAACAGGAACAGTAACCGTAGATGCGGTTTCTGTAGGTGGAAGCATAAGCGGTAGCACTGCAGTTTGTACAGGAACAAATAGTACCACTTTAACTTTGTCAGGACATACAGGGACTATTACCAAATGGCAATCTGCTACTAGCTCAAATTTTATTACAAATCTAACTAATATTACTAATACAACAACGAGTTTAACAGCCACTAATCTTACTACAACTACCTATTATAGAGCAGTACTTGCAAATGGTTCTTGTTCTTCTGCAAACAGTTCGTCAGGAACAGTTACAGTAAATTCATTTAATGTTGGAGGTACCTCATCAGGTGTCGAAACCTTGTGCGCAGGAACAATACCATCTAATAGCATTGCATTGTCAGGAAATACAGGAAATGTTATCAAATGGCAGAGTGCTTTAGATGCTGCATTTACAAACACTTTGACGGATATTGCTTCTACTTCTGTGACTTTAACAGTTTCAAATATTGGCGTTTTAAATGCAACTACTTATTTTAGAGCAGTTGTTCAAAGCGGTAGCTGTGCTGCTGCATATTCAAGCACAACCATTAAAACAGTCACCACAGTTAATACAGGTTCTGTTTCTGGAGCATCCACAATTTGTATTGGAGCTATTGGGGCGACAACAACATTAACTTTATCAGGAAACACAGGTACAATCAGATGGCAATCATCAACAGATAATGTTACATTTGCCAATGTGGGAAACAATACATTAGCGACCTTTGCAGCTCCAATTGCAACAGCTGGCATTATTTATTATAGAGTAAATGTTACAAATGGTGGATGTATTGTATCCTCACCTTCTTTCTCATTAACAGTAAGTCCAACATCAGTAGGAGGAACAATTACAGGTGGATCAACAATATGTTCAGGAAGCACTAGTGCATCATTAACTTTATCCGGACACACAGGAACGATTACAAAATGGCAATCATCAGTAAGTCCTTTTTCAACTTGGACAGATATAGCCAATACAGCTACCACTTATACATCAGGAGCTTTAACAGCAACAACACAATTTATAGCAGTAGTGCAAAGTGGAAGTTGTACAGTAGCAAATTCAGTAGTTACAACAGTAAACGTTAGTGCTGCTTCAATTGGAGGAACAGTTACAGGAGGATCAACAATATGTTCGGGAAGTACGAGTGCAATATTGACCTTGACGGGACACACAGGAACAATTACAAAATGGCAATCATCAATAAGTCCGTTTTCAACTTGGACAGATAAAGCCAATACAGCTACCACCTATACCTCGGAAGCTTTAACAGCAACAACACAATTTAGAGCAGTAATACAAAATGGAAGTTGTGCAGTTGCAAATTCAGTAATTACAACAGTAACAGTTTCTCCAGCATCAGTTGGTGGAACAATCGCAGGAGGTTTAACCGTATGTACTGGGGTCAATAGTACTACTTTAACATTAAGTGGATACACTGGAACTATAATACGTTGGGAATCCTCTTTGGATAATTTCGCAACTGCAGGTACAACTATTGCTAATACCACAGCGGCATTAACGGTAACTAATTTATTATCGACTACTTATTATAGAGCGGTACTAACAAGTGGTGTATGTGCATCTGCGAATAGTGCAACGGCGACGGTAACAGTTAGTCCAGCATCAGTTGGAAGTACCGTTTCAGGAAATCAAACAATTTGTGTCAATTCGCAACCAGCAGACATAACATTATCTGGAAATGTTGGAAGTGTTGTAAAATGGCAGAAATCATCTGACGCTGTATTTACAAACCCAATTGATATTGCAAGTACATCAACAACTTTAACAGGAGCTTTAGTAGGCGCAATTTCGACAACTACCCATTTTAGAGCGGTGGTACAAAGTGGTGCTTGTTTGTCTGTAAACACAAACAGTATTACTGTAAGTATAGTAACTACCACATGGAACGGAACCGCATGGGACAATGGAGCACCTACAGATTCGAACATCACGAAATCAATTGTGCTTGCAGGAAATTATTCAAGTTCGGCAAGTCTTTATGGTTGTGTTATGCAAGTTGCCAATAACGCAATAGTGATTATCAACTCGGGTCATAATATTACATTGAATAATTCGTTAACAGTCGATTCAGGAAGTAATTTCACTTTGAATAATAATTCAAATTTGATTCAAACAAACGATGTTGCCAACACAGGAAACATTACAGTGAAACGTGATTCTGCTTTATTATTACGATTAGATCATACGTTGTGGTCATCACCAGTAACTGGAAGTCAAACGTTGCAACAGTTCTCACCTGCTACTTTATCGAATCGATTTTATACCTATACTACTTCTAGTAATACCTTTACTACTACCCCAGCCACCTCACTATTTACGGTTGGAAAAGGATATGCTATTCGTGCTGAAAACACAATCTCAACAACTACACCAACCCTTTTTAACGGTTCTTTTGTAGGTGTTCCAAACAATGGAAATGTTTCATTTACTTTAGCAACAGATGGTTTGTCCGGCAAAAACTTCAACTTAGTTGGTAATCCTTACCCTTCAACAATTGATGTTACTGCATTCTTAGATGGTAACAGAAATGTTGTAGGTACTATCTATTTCTATACGCACAGTTTGACAATGAGTGCTTCTGGTATATTTCCTCAAGGAACAAACTATTCTTCTAGAAATAGATCTGGACATACTGTATCTACTCATATTGAAGGGGATTTACATCCACAGCCTACAGTTCCAAACGGAACAATTCAGGTAGGGCAGGGTTTCTTAGTGAAATCGTTAACTGGCGGTAATTTAACTTTTACTAATGCAATGAGAACAGGTAATAATGACAACCAGTTCTTGAGAACGGCTGAAATTGAAAAACACCGTATTTGGTTGAATTTGAAAACGGATACAGGAACAGATATTAATCAAATGATGGTAGGCTATATTGAAGGGGCTACACAAGCAGTTGACAACGATTATGATGGATTGTTATTTGGTAATACTGGAAGTTCATTATCTTCTAAATTGGATGGAGCGTATTATGGTATTCAAGGACGAAGCTTGCCTTTTGATTCTAATGATATTGTACCGTTGTCTTTCAAAGCTTCAGCTACTGGAAACTATATGATTTCATTAACCAATACTGACGGATTGTTTGCAGGAAGTCAAGATCTCTTTGTAAGAGATAACTTAATGGGAATTGATCATAACATCAAAGTTTCTCCTTATACGTTCGCATCGGATGCGGGTACATTTGATTCTCGTTTTGAATTGGTTTACACCCAAGCGTTGGGAATTCCTTCAACGGATTTTACACCAAACTCTGTTATTGTTTACAAAAACACGGATTGGTTCCATGTGAATACTAAAGGAATTGTAATGAAAGATATTCAAGTATATGATATTGCAGGACGTTTGATATACAAACAATCGGATATCAATGCAACCAAAGCTGTATTGACGGGTTTAACAGAAACCAATGAAGTATTGTTCTTGAAAATCACATCGGAAGATAACGTAATGGTAACGGTAAAAGTAATTAACTAAGAAACATACAATTAAAAGAAGAAATATCATGAATACTATTAAAAATAGCGTTTTCACATTTATAGCAATTGTTCTAGTTCAATTTTTTGCTTTGGCGCAAGACCCAGGAGATTTTGGAGGTGATCCTAATCCTGTAGATGCTCCAATAGATAAGTATCTGTGGTTGTTGTTGCTATTTGGTTTGGGTTATGTGTTTTACAAATACAAGAATCGTATTCATTTGAACACTTTCACCAATAACTATCGAGAAATCTGTTATAAGAAACAATAAACTAAAAAATCCCCAATTACATTTAATTGCAATTGGGGATTTATCTTATAGTGTAAATTACTCTTTATTCAGGATCATTCATTTTAAATGTATCCATGAAAGCGGTTGTATAATTTCCGGCTACATACTGCTCATCATCCATTAATTGTCTGTGAAACGGAATGGTAGTTTTGATTCCTTCAATTACAAATTCGTCTAAAGCACGTTTCATTTTATTGATAGCTTCTTGACGTGTTTGCGCTGTTGTAATTAACTTCGCAATCATGGAATCGTAATTTGGTGGAATGGTATAACCAGCGTAAACGTGCGTATCTAAACGAACTCCGTGTCCACCTGGCGCATGAAGAGTCGTGATTTTTCCTGGTGAAGGGCGAAAATCATTATATGGGTCTTCAGCATTTATTCTACATTCAATAGCATGCAATTGTGGTAAATAGTTTTTCCCAGAAATCGGAATTCCTGCCGCAACCATTATTTGTTCCCGAATTAAATCATAGTCCACAACTTGCTCTGTTATTGGGTGTTCCACTTGAATTCTCGTATTCATTTCCATGAAATAGAAATTTCTATGCTTGTCAACCAAAAACTCAACGGTTCCTGCACCTTCATATTTAATATATTCTGCAGCTTTTACAGCGGCTTCACCCATTCTAGTTCTCAATTCGTCTGTCATAAATGGCGACGGAGTTTCCTCAGTCAATTTTTGATGACGACGTTGAACAGAACAATCTCTTTCTGATAAATGACACGCTTTTCCATACGCATCACCCACCACTTGAATTTCAATATGTCTTGGTTCTTCAATTAATTTTTCAAGATACATTCCATCATTTCCAAAAGCTGCGGCCGATTCTTGACGAGCGCCTTCCCAAGCTTTCAACAAATCTTCGGCTTTCCAAACGGCACGCATTCCTTTTCCACCACCACCTGCTGTTGCTTTAAGCATTACAGGATAGCCCATTTCTAAGGATAATTTTTGTGCTTGTTCAAAAGATTCTAAAATCCCAACAGAACCAGGAACGCAAGGTACTCCAGCTTCAATCATAGTTGATTTAGCCGAAGCTTTGTCTCCCATTCTGTCAATCATTTCTGGAGAAGCACCAATGAATTTAATCCCGTGTTCTTGACAAATTTTTGAAAACTTAGCATTTTCAGAAAGAAATCCATAACCTGGATGAATGGCATCAGCATTAGTTATTTCTGCTGCTGCAATAATATTTGACATCTTTAAATAAGAAAGATTACTTGGTGGTGGCCCAATGCAAACTGCTTCGTCAGCAAATTTCACATGAAGACTTTCCGCATCAGCAGTAGAATAAACCGCTACTGTTTTAATTCCCATTTCTCTGCAGGTTCTAATAATACGAAGTGCTATTTCTCCCCTGTTTGCAATTAATATTTTTTTAAACATTTTCTTTGAATTATGAGTTATGAGTTATAAGTTATAAGTTATGAAAGGTTTTGACAATTCATAATTTAAAATTCATAATTTATAATTTCTTATGATGGATCTACTAAAAATAATGGTTGGTCATATTCTACTGGCGACATATCATCCACTAAAATTTTAACGATTTTCCCTGAAACTTCAGATTCAATTTCGTTAAATAATTTCATGGCTTCAATTACACATAAAACATCTCCTTTTCCAATTGTAGTTCCAACTTCTACAAACATTGGTTTGTCTGGAGATGGTTTTCTGTAAAAAGTACCAATAATTGGAGATTTCACAATAATGTATTTTGAATTTTCATCTGCTACAGCAGCAACAGGAACTGCAGCTTGAACTGGGGCAGCCTGAGGAATTGCTTGAGCAACGGGTGCTTGTTGCAAATATGTAATTTCTTGAGAATTCCCTTCTAATGTTGTTCTGATGGTGATTTTTACATCATCCATTTCTAATTTTACTTCTGCAACTCCCGAATTTGCAACAAACTTGATTAGGTTTTGAATTTCTTTTAAATCCATAATATTAATTTTTAGGTTAGTTTTATTCTCTGTTGTATGCCCATTTCAAATAAATAGATCCCCATGTGAATCCACCTCCGAAAGCAGCAAATATTAAATTATCTCCTTTTTTAAATTTTTTCTCAAAATCAAACAATAATAAAGGTAATGTTGCTGAAGTTGTATTTCCATATTTTTCAATATTGATTAATACTTTACTTTCGTCAACTCCCATTCTGCTTGAAGTAGCATCAATAATTCTTTTGTTTGCTTGATGCGCTATCAACCAATCCACATCGTCATTGGTCAAGTCATTTCTTTTCATTATTAATTCACTAACATCTGCCATGTTGGTAACAGCCCATTTAAAAACAGTTTTTCCATCTTGAATAACGGTATGTTGATTGTTTTCTAAAGTTTCAAAAGTAGTTGGTAGTATTGAACCACCTGCATCTATTTTTAGAAATTCTCTTCCAATTCCGTCGCTTCTCAAATATTCATCCTGCATTCCCAAACCTTCAAAATTAGGTTCAAATAAAACAGCACCAGCACCGTCTCCAAAAATAATACAAGTTGCGCGATCGGTATAATCAATTATGGACGACATTTTATCTGCCCCAATCAAAAGTACTTTTTTATATCTTCCAGATTCTATATAAGCAGCAGCAGTTGACATTCCAAAAAGAAATCCCGAACATGCAGCTTGCAAATCATAAGCAAAAGCATTTGTTGCACCAATTTCTGTAGCTACATAAACCGCAGTGGCAGCAACTAATAAATCTGGAGTGGCAGAAGCAACAATAACTAAATCTATATCTAAAGGATTTACATTTCCTTTTTGCAATAAATCTTCAGCAGCTTTAATTGCTAGGTACGAAGTACCAAGTCCTTCTCCTTTTAAAATTCTTCTTTCTTTGATTCCGGTTCTTGAAGTAATCCATTCATCATTGGTATCAACCATTGTTTCTAGGACTTTGTTGGAGAGTACAAAATCAGGTACATATCCACCAACAGCAGTTATTGCGGCTGTAATTTTATTCATAAGAATTCTTTATTTTCTCTTGTATTATCTTCCTAAAAAGGGGTTGAAATTACAAAATATTTTCTAAACTAATTGATTTAGAGTGGTTAATTTGACTCTAAAGTTTAATCCAACAAAAAAAACTCTCACGTGGTGAGAGTTTATCTTTCATTTGTTAAAACGTATTATGCAACAGCAACTTGCTTGTCGATAACAACTTGTCCTCTATAGTACATTTTACCTTCATGCCAGTAAGCTCTGTGGTATAAATGCGCTTCTCCTGTAATAGGACATGTTGCAATTTGAGCAACAGTTGCTTTATAATGTGTTCTTCTCTTGTCTCTTCTCGTTTTGGAGATTTTTCTCTTAGGATGCGCCATTTTACTATATTATTTATCCGTTAATAGTTGTTTTAATTTGTCCCAACGTGGGTCAATATTGTCTTCTGTATTATTATTTTCTTCTTTTATTTCTTCAACTCGCAATTCATTGAGCTTTCTTAAGGCTTCTGAATCTAATGTTCCGTCTTTGACTCCCGGATGAACTTTTCTAAACGGGATTGACAAAGCAATCATTTCATATATAATTTGAGAAATATTAATTTCATGTTCCCCGTGAGGCAAAATTAATAATTCATCATTATCATCATTATATTCCTCGCCAAATTGAACTATTACTTTAAGTTTTCCTTTAATTGGAAAATCAAACATTTCATTTGTCAAATCACAAGGCACATGAATCGTTCCTTTGTGTTTAAAATTCAATTCTAACATGGTGTTTTTTTTATCAAAAACAACACTTACTTTGATGTCTGCGCTTTCAAACTCATCATAATCAAAGCTTTCAAAGAACGCTTTATTTATTTGATATTCAAATTGATGTTTTCCTAACTTTAATCCTATAAAAGGAATTAAAAATTCATTTAACTTTTTCATCCTAACAACAATTTTTCCCAAATCTTCGGGGTGCAAAGATATAAAATAATAGTAATATCAAAAGCGTTATCAACATTTTTTTGTTTACAACTACTTTTCTTTTGTTTTTAGTGGCTTTTTACTGATTTCTGCATACTCATTTCTTGAATTATAAATATCAATTGCTAAATAAACTGCTTCTTTAAATGAATTATGATTGGCAATTCCTTTTCCAGCAATATCATAAGCCGTTCCATGATCTGGCGAAGTTCTTACTTTATTTAAACCCGCGGTATAATTCACTCCGTTTCCAAACGATAATGTTTTAAAAGGAATTAACCCCTGATCGTGATAAGCAGCAATTACGGCATCAAATTTTTCATATTGACTGTTTCCAAAAAATCCATCTGCTGGATAAGGACCAAATACCATCGTTCCTTTTTCAAATAATTTTTTTATTACTGGTTTTATAATTGTGTCGTCTTCTTTTCCAATAACTCCGCCATCGCCTGCATGTGGATTTAAACCTAAAACAGCAATTTTAGGTTTATTGATGCTGAAATCTTGAATTAAAGACTTTTTTATGGTTTCTATTTTTTGCTTAATCAAATCTTCTGTAAGATGAGAGGCAACATCATTCACAGGAATATGATCGGTTAAAAGACCAACTCTAAGTGTGTCTTGAACCATAAACATCAACGCATTTCCTTCTAATTCTTGGTTTAAATAATCGGTATGTCCAGGAAATTTAAATTCGTCCGATTGAATATTATATTTATTTATTGGTGCTGTAACTAAAACATCAATTTTACCTTCTTTTAATGCTTTTGTAGCAGTCACAAATGATTTTATGGCATATTTTCCTACTTTATCATCATTGACACCAAAATTCAAATCGACATTTTCTCTCCAAACATTTAAAACATTGATTTTTCCTACAACAATTTGTTCCAATGTATCAATTCCATGTATTGCCGATGTAGATTCAAAGGTTTTTTTGACGAAAGAAATTATTTTTACATTGGCAAAAATAACGGGCGTACAAAATTCTAACATTCGAGAATCTTCAAATGTTTTTAGCACCACTTCGCTTCCAATACCGTTTAAATCTCCAATCGAAATTCCAACGATTATATTTTCTGCTTTTTTTATCATGACTACACGTTATTTATTGCTAATTTTGAAGTGCAAATTTAGTAAAATAAAATAAGAAATGTTTACAGGAATAATAGA
>CANFVB010000032.1 GCA_947450355.1 Bacteroidota bacterium | reverse complement strand
TGGAAGGCTGGAGCTCTACCAACTGAGCTACTTTCGCATTAACAACGGTGCAAATATAGATAATAAGTTGGATGTATTGCAAGTTTTTTTCAAAAAAAATAAGGTTTATATAAAATATTATACTGAAACGATGTAATTTTATATCGTAAATATTTTATTATGAAATTGTTATGCTAATAGTCAAACCTAAATTTGTACCAATAAAAATTTTTGAAATCAAAGAAATTTCAGCTTTTGAATCAATTATTGTTAGACATCCAGTGCTTCGTTTTGGCAAACCAATAGAAAGTTGTCGGTTTGAAGGCGACGATTTGCCAACAACAAAACATTTTGGGTTGTTTTATGAAAATGAAATTTCTGCAGTAATTTCGGTATTTGAAGCAAAAAACAATTTATTTCTTGAAGAAAAACAATTTCAAATTCGAGGAATGGCAGTTTTAGAACAACATCAAAAGAAAGGTTTTGGCGAAGCTCTTTTGAAATATTGCGAGAATCAAATCAGAAATAAAATGGGTGAAATAATTTGGTTTAACGCCCGAGAAACTGCAATTGGTTTTTATGAAAAGTCAGCATATCAAAAGAGTGGCGATGGTTTTGAAATTGCAGATATTGGAATTCATTATGTTTTATTTAAAAAGTTATAACGCTAATCTTATGCCAAAAACCTTTTAAAAGAATACGAAAATCCGTAAATTGTAGGAAATTAAAAGCGTTATGAAAAATCACTTCCTTTTAATAGTCTTCTTCCTTTTTATAAATTGTAAAAATGAAACGCCGAAATTTGTTTTGGAACCAAAATCAGTTTCTGACACTTCTGAAAAATTAAATACCAAAGCCGCAATTGCAATTGATTCAGTTCAATTAGAATTATTTCATTCGATAGACTTGACTAAATTTTATAATTCCAATTCCAATAAATCCGTTTGGACAATTTCTGAAAAGCGAAAAATTATTCTTGATTTTTTAAATAAATCAGACGAAGAAGGATTAAATCCAATCGATTATTCTGTAAAAAAATTGAATCAATTTGAATTAAAATACGATTCGCTTTCTGAAGATGAATGTGCAGAATATGATGTTTTACTGACTTATAATCTTCAAAAATACATTTCACATTTAACGAACGGAAGTTTAAATCCTAAGAAATTATATAAAAACTGGGATTTGAAGGAAAACAAAATTGATCTTCAAAAAACGGTTTCTGGATTGCTGAAAACCGATTCATTATCATTTAAATTAGAACAATTGAAACCTAATTTCATTGTTTACAAACGATTAAAAAAAGCACTTAAAATAATCAATTCTTTTCCAAATGATAATTTTATAAAAATTGAAATCAAAGGAAAATTGGTTCGAAATGACAGTAATTCCAAAATAATTGAAGTAAAAAAAAGATTAATGTATTGGAAAGATTTACAGCCAAAAGACAGTTTATCAGTAATTTATGATTCAGAAACGGAAAATGCCGTGAAAAAATTCCAAAAAAGACACGGATTAGCCGCTGATGGTGTAATTGGAAAAGGAACTATAATGGCATTAAATTTTTCTAAAAACCAACGTAAAGAACAAATTATTGCCAATTTGGAACGATGGAAATGGTATCCAAAAAATATGGGAAATGAATTTGTAATAATAAATATCCCAGAATACCGTCTTACATTAATTAAAAACAAGGATACGCTTCGGGTTCATAAAGTGATTGTTGGAAGAGCAAAACGTAAAACGCCTGTTCTTTCATCAAAATTAACGCAGGCGATTTTCAATCCTACTTGGACTGTTCCGCCAACTATTTTGCGGGAAGATGTTATTCCTGCTATTTTGAAAAACAAAAGTTATTTAGCCAATACAAACATTAGATTAATTGATAAAAACGGAAATGTTGTTAGCGCAAGAAATTGGAGTTTGTCAAATGCACGAAGTTTTCGATACGTTCAAATTCCTGGCAAATTCAATTCGTTAGGAATGGTGAAATTGATTTTTCCAAATCGGTTTTCTGTGTATTTGCACGATACAAACCACCGTGATTTTTTTGATAAAAACGAACGTTCCTTGAGTTCTGGATGCGTTAGAGTTGATAATCCGTTAGAATTAACAGAATATTTATTGGACGATAAAGAAAATTGGAATCTTGAAAAAATTACGGAAACATTGCAAAATGAAAAAACGAAATATGTTTCCATCAAAAAAGAAGTACTTTTTCATTTGCTTTATTGGACTGCGTGGAGTGAAAAAAATACGCTTATTTTTAGAGATGATATTTACAATCTCGACACCGATTTGTATCAAAAATTAGGAAATCGATTTTGATTTTGTTGTTGGATAATAAATATACAAACAAGACTTACCTTTAATTTTATTTATAATTTCCGTAGTAAATTCTGCCGGAAGCGCGGGACAACCTTGACTTCTTCCCAAGCGATTATGGGCTTTTATGAAAAAATTAGACACATAATCAGCGGCGTGCATAACGATTCCTCGATTTCTGGCATTGTCATTTATGCCTTTTTCCAAGCCATCAAGCTTCAATGACATTCCGTGTTTTCCAATGTAAATTTCTCCTGTTGCATAAAATCCCAAACTGCTTTTGAATGATTCAGCGGCATTAGAAAAACTATTTGCAAATTCTTCACCAGTATTTCTTCCGTGTGCCACAAGCGAGTTAAATAAAATCGTATTTGTAGCCAAATCAATAACCCAAAGACGTTTCGTATTGGAGGACAAACTGAAGTCTATTAACGTTAAAATGTCTTTTTTGATGAATCCCTTTTCCTTCATTTCATAAAACCCTTTCAATGCTTTTTTGAAACTTTCTAACTTGGGAATTGCCAAATTATTTTTGTGTAAATTGCTATAAATCAGTACAACTTGGTCTTCAAATGTACGATTTGTAGTCTTGAATTTTAATGTTGAAATTGGAAGTGTGGCATTTCTTGAAGTTTTTATTTCATTAGAATTAAATGAAGATAAAAAGAAAACTAAAATAGGTAGAACTTTGTAAATCATTGGTAATCTCTGCTTTGTGTTAATATTTCCCACATTCAAATATAAAACATAAATAGGCCTATTACAATAAATTTGGTATTTTAACGGATAAGTTTAACACTTCATCGAAGAAGAAAATTAGAAATAGAACCATTAATTTCAAATTTCAATTGAAAGACAATCTCAATGATAGTAATCAATCACAAAGTATTTTTAGAAGTAATAAATTCCTATTTAGCAATAAAATACCGTGTCATAATTAACAGTTCGTTTGCATTATTTGTAATACAAATACTATACAATAATTGGCATTTAGAAATTTGAAAATGTATTCAAGAACCTGTTATTCACAATAAAAATATAAATAAATTGTTATTAGAGTTGGTAAAAGATAATTTTGCGCATTGAACCAAAATTCATTTATGAAAAAATCCCTCCTATTCTGTTTAGTTTTTATTTGCACCTTAGGTTATTCTCAAAAAAAAGCACTAAAAACAGTTCCTATTCAAGGTGGAATAACAATTGACGGAAATTTAGATGAAACCAATTGGAAAACAGCTTCTGTTGCCAATGATTTTTATATGTTTGCGCCTGATAACGGAAAACACATCAGTCAAGATAAGGAAACTGACGTGAAAATTTTGTATGATAATGAAGCCATTTACATTGGCGCTACATTATATGATAATGAACCTAACAAAATTTTAAAAGAAATTACCCAACGTGACGACCAAGGAACGAGCGATAATTTTGGTGTTTTTATCAACGGATTCAATGACGGGCAACAAGATTTTCGCTTTTTTTGTACCGCTTCTGGAACACAAATGGACTGTTTGGCAACCGATGTAAGTGGCGAAGATTATTCTTGGGATGCAATTTGGACGAGTAAAACCAGAATTAATGATTGCGGTTGGGTCGTAGAAATGAAAATTCCTTATGCGGCTTTGCGTTTTTCAAATAACAAAACCCAAACTTGGGGAATTAATTTTGTCCGTGACATTAAACGTGAGAATGCCATATATTCTTGGACAAATATTGATAATAAAGTTGGAAACGTAATTCAGCAAGCAGGAGTTTTGGAAGGAATTGAAAATGTAAAAACGCCAACACGATTGTTTTTTATGCCGTATTCTTCTTTTTATTTGAATGCTAATAATGCTCAAAAAACACTTGGAACTTTAAAAGGTGGAATGGATATTAAATACGGAATTAACGATGCTTTCACGCTTGATGCTATTTTAATTCCTGATTTCGGACAAACAAAATACGATGATAAAATCCTAAATCTTGGTCCTTTTGAGCAACAATTTAACGAAAATAGAGCCTTTTTCACGGAAGGAACCGATTTATTCAATAAAGGAAATTTGTTGTATTCTCGTAGAATTGGCGCAAGTCCATCAATTTATCCAACAACAGCAAGTAACGAGGAAATAATTGACAATCCTTCAAGTGTGAATTTAATAAATGCACTTAAAGTTTCTGGACGCACAAAAAACGGTTTGGGAATTGGCGTTTTGAATGCCGTTACAGAAATTACAACTGCTAAAATTCGTAATAACGACACTCAATTAACCCGCAGTGAAATCGTGGAACCGCTAACAAATTATAATGTTTTAGTTCTAGATCAACGTTTTCGCAAAAATTCATCAGTTAGTTTTGTAAATACAAATGTCACAAGAGATGGCAGTTATAGAGATGCAAACGTATCTGCTTTAGTTTGGGATTTGAATACTAAAAAAAATACCTACAACCTTTCGGGCGATTTCAAATACAGTTATGTGAACGATATTACAGCCAAAAAAGGGATTTATTCCAGTTTAAATATCGGTGAAACTAGCGGTCAATATCGCTTTAGTTTGGGTGCTGATATTATAACTAAAGACTTTGATAACAATGACTTAGGGATTAATTTTGAAACAAATTATTATAGTTTATATGGAAATGCCAATTATAGAATACTGAATTCTACCAAATACCTAAATTCTTTTAATTTGAATTTAAATGCCTTTTCACAATTCCAAAAAGAAACGGGTTTTGTACAAGGGAATAATTTCAATATCAATGTGAATATTAACAATAAAAAAAATCACTATTTGGGGATTGGAGTAAATGCAAATCCTATTCAAAATCACGATTTTTACGAACCAAGAGCCGAAAACAAATTTGTACTTATTCCATCAAAAATTGGAGGATGGCTTTACTTTTCTTCCAATTATAATTACAAATTTGCCTTCGATTTCAATCCTTCATTTGCTAAATTAGATGAGTCGGGAAGAAATTCCTATGGTTTTTCGGCAGGACCACGGTACCGATTTAACGACAAGTTTTTATTGAATTATAATTTCAATTTTTTCCGTCAAAATAACAATAAAGGTTTTGTTGACAGCATAGATGATGATGCTAATTCATTGACGCCAAACGCAATTATTTTTGCAAATAGAAACGTAATTACCTATTCCAATTCTATTTCTGGGAAATATTCGTTGAACAGTAAAATGAATTTCAACCTTTCCGTTCGTCATTATTGGTCGTATGCCGAAAATAAAAACTTTTTGTCATTAACAGATAACGGGCATTTGACAGATTTTTCGGGTTATTCTACTAATAAAAATTCAAATTTCACCTCTTGGAATGTCGATTTGTCCTATTCTTGGTGGTTTGCGCCAGGCAGTCAAATCTCGGTTTTATATCGTAATAATGCTGCGAATTTTGAACGTGAAATCAATAAAGACTTCGGGAATAACGTAACCAACTTATTAAATAACGACGCTTTAAATCACGCTTTTTCAATTAGCGTTAAGTATTTTATAGACTACAATCAAGTGAAAAAGTTATTTTAATTTCTTAAATTTGGAGCTATTTCCAGCTTTACGTTGCAATATTTTTGTTTTTAAAGAAAAAACAAAAATGATTTCCACTTCAATCTGGGCTAAAAAACACATACTGCAATGAACAAGAAAGTCATCCTGATGATACTTGATGGTTGGGGAAAATCCCCAGATCCAAAAGTTTCTGCCATAGACAATGCGAATATTCCTTTCATCAATTCGCTTTATAAAAACTACCCAAGTGCACAATTGCGAACCGATGGTTTAAACGTAGGTTTGCCAGAAGGACAAATGGGAAATTCTGAAGTAGGACATATGAATCTGGGTGCTGGAAGAATTATTTATCAGGATTTAGCCAAAATTAACTTGGCGGTTGAACACAAAACCTTGAACAAAGAACAAGTTTTGGTTGACGCTTTTCAATATGCAAAAGACAACAATGTAAACGTACATTTTCTTGGATTGGTTTCTGATGGTGGCGTACATTCTCACACGTCTCATTTGCGCGGATTGATTGATGCAACACAAGATTTTGGACTTCAAAAAGTATTTGTTCACGCTTTTACTGACGGTCGTGATGTTGATCCAAAATCAGGAAAAAAATACATTCAGGATTTAGAAAAGTATATCGAAAATACTTCTGTAAAATTAGCTTCGGTTATAGGAAGATATTATTCAATGGATCGCGACAAACGTTGGGAACGCGTGAAATTAGCTTACGATTTATTGGTAAACGGAACAGGAACTCCTTCGAAAAATGCTGTTGAAAACATTGAAGAAAGTTATAAAAACAAGATTACTGACGAATTTATAGACCCGATAATTATGGTGGACAACAATGGAATTCCATTGGCAACTATCAAAGAAAATGACGTCGTGATATTCTTCAATTTCCGCACCGATCGAGGTCGTGAATTGACTGAAGCACTTTCGCAAAAAGATTTCCACGAGCAAAATATGCACAAATTGAATTTGTATTATGTTACGCTTACCAATTATGACGAAAGTTATCAGAACGTAAAAGTGGTTTATAACAAAGATAATATCACGGAAACGTTGGGCGAAGTTTTGGAAAAAGCCAACAAAAAGCAAATCAGAATTGCGGAAACAGAAAAATATCCACACGTTACATTCTTCTTTTCTGGAGGTCGTGAGGCTCCTTTTATTGGCGAAAGCCGCATCTTAAAAAACTCACCAAAAGTAGCAACCTATGATTTGCAACCAGAAATGAGCGCGTTTGAATTGGCGGAAGCCTTAGTTCCAGAAATTGAAAAAGGCGAAGTTGATTTTGTGTGTTTGAATTTTGCCAATGGCGATATGGTTGGGCATACGGGCGTAATGAGTGCTGCGATAAAAGCCTGTGAAGCGGTTGATCAATGTGTCGAAAAAGTAATTACTGCGGCTTTGGCCAATAATTATACGACAATCGTCATTGCCGATCACGGAAATTGCGAAACGATGATAAATCCTGATGGAAGTCCAAATACTGCACATACAACAAATCCAGTGCCGATTATTTTAGTCGATAATGAATTAAAAACCCTTCACGATGGTGTTTTGAGTGATATTGCACCAACAGTTTTGGCATTGATGGGAATTGAAAAACCAGCGGTAATGGATAGACATTCGTTGTTGTAAGAAACTTATAGAGTTAAAATCAAACAAATAAAGTCCAAGAGCAATCTTGGACTTTTTTTATGAATATTATTTATTTTAATAACAATATATTAACAATTACCTCGTTAAAGTTTAATAAATTCCTTACAAATTATCAATCATGAATTAAAAAAATTACTTTTTAAAATAAAGTTCCATGTTATTACACAATTCAGTTGCAAATGTCTTGTGATTACATATAAGTGGAATTAGTTTATTTACTAACTAATTTTTTAATTATGAAAAACAGAACCAAAATTATCGTTGTTGTCAGTGTAGTAGTGATTGCACTCCTAAGTATTAGAAATTGCTCTTGCAAAAGACAAAAAACAGCTTCTAAACCAGAAGTCTCAAATAACAATTACCTAATTACCAATCCGCCGCTTCCTTTGTTGGACATTCCGTATCAAAAATTTGAAATAGACCCAACCGAGACCAATGTGCTGTCTTCAAAATATGGAGCTAAAATTAATATTCCTGAAGATGCATTTTTAGATAAAGATGGAAACGTTATTACCGACAAGGTTCAACTTTCTTTTAGGGAATTTTACAACCCTTTGGATTTTTATTTGGCAGGAATACCTATGGATTATAATGATGGGGGGATTGAAAAAGTTTTAGAATCTGGATGTATGGTGGAATTGATTGCGAAATCAAATACGACCGAACTATTTGTAAATCCGAACAGTAAAATCAATGTTGATTTATACAGTTGGACTAAATCAAAGGATTTTAATTTATATGATTTGGATAAATCCAATGGAAAATGGGTTGAAAAAGGGAAAGATTCTATTAGTTCTTCAACGGTAAATGAAGAAAATAAAGCTTTGCCACAAATTCCACCATTACCAAAAATAGCAACACCTGCATCATTTACAATTCAAGATGACACGAAAATGTTTCCTGAAATCGAAGATTATAAAAACGTTCATTTTGAGCCTATTGATATTTCAAAATGTAAGATATCTGATGCACAAGAAATGAAAGTAAAACCTTTAAAAAATGGAATTTTTGAAGTTACTTCAATTTTAAAATTTGAAACATTTCGGAAAGAAAGCAAATGCCTCTGTTATTTGGCATTTGAAGCGGGTAAAGATTACAATAATGCTCTTAAAACCTATCAAAAGAAATATGCGAAGTTATTAAAACAAAGAAAACTTGCTTCTGATAAAATTAAATTCGAGTGGGATAAATATTATGATGTTGTGAATGCCTTCAGAAAGCTAAGAGTTAAGGATTTGAGTGGTGAAGAAAAAATAATTAGAACATTAACCATTAATAATTTTGGATTTGTTAATTGTGATTTGCCAATAAATTTCCCAGCAGGGGGTGAAATAAATCCTAATTATGTTGATGAAAATGGAAAATCAATTACGTTAAACAATGTTGTTTTGGTTGAAAAAAACACCAATGCCTTATTCAAATATACTAATAATGTAAAATATAATCCAAATAACGATAATGTTTTATGGGGATTAACCAATGATAAAAAAATTGCTTTTATAAAAAATGCAGATTTTGGTTCCCTAAGAAATTCAACATCAAAACAAAAAGTCCGAATGCACATCCATAACGAAAAAGTTACTACGTATGAAGATGTTATGAAGGTATTATTTTAATTTTTTATTAACCTAATTTTTGAACTTATGAAAAATATATTTCTAGTTTTAGTATGCTTACTTGGAGTATCAACTACTGTTTATTGTCAAGAAAAATTTATTACAGATGATTTAATAGGTTATTGGGAACCAGACCAACATGCAACCCAATTAGTTATTTGGAGAGATGTTAATAGTAACTTGCAAATGGTTGAGTTCAGTACTATTAGTGGGGAATTATTGACTCTTTTATCAATGAAGTTAATTAACGAAGAATTAGTGGTGAAATCAGTTTTTGAAGAAAAAAACTGGAAAACAGAAAGTACTTTCACGTTTATTGATAAAAACACTTTAAAATGCATTGTAAAAGGCTCGATTGATGGTACTGTGACTTACACAAAAATAAAATAAATATTTCTTTTATTAACCTAATTTTTGAATTATGAAAAACTTGTTTTTATTACTTGTATTCGTTTTTGGGCTATCAACGTCTACTTTTTGTCAAGATAAAATTAATACCGATGATTTAATTGGTTATTGGATGCCAGACGAAGAATCTACACAACTGTTCTTTTGGAAAGATGTCAATGGGGTATTGCAGATGCAAGAAATTAGCGGTACCAATGGGGAACCAATAGATTTATTGGTTTTACGGATAAATAGCAATTCTATATATGCAAAAACGAATTATTCCGAATTAAATTGGGTTACAGAAAACACTTTTACTTTGATTGATAAGGAAACTTTACAATGTGTTACTACTGGAGCGGGAACTGCTACTATTATTTATAGGAAAACCAAATAAAAAATTGATTGTTCATTAGAATAACACAATGCAAATAGTTTGTATTGTGTTTAATATCAAATTAAAATTTCTTTTATTAACCTAATTTTAAACTTATGAAAAATATATTTATAGTTTTAGTATTTGTTCTAGGAATATCAACAATTACTTTCGGTCAACAAAGCATTAATACCGATGAATTAATAGGATACTGGAGGCCAGACCAAACAGCAGGACAATTGTTTTTTTGGAAAGATGTAAATGGAGAGTTGCAAGTACAGGAAATTTCAGGAACTATTGGTGAGCCATTTATTCTGAGAGATTTTAGAATTAATGAGGAATCAATCTATGTTAAAATAACTTTACCAAACGCAAACTATACTACAAAAAACTATTTCACATTAATAGATAATAAGACACTTAAATGTGAAGTTACGGGCGATTGGACTGGTACTTTAATTTATTCAAAAATAAAATAAATATGAAAAATATCCCTAAATCCATTTTAACATTCATTTTAGTAATTGTGTTATTTGTTTTTTCTGAATCTTCAAAAGCAATAACTTTAGCAGAATTTAACTACTCTGCTAAAGTTCATTTGAATGCTCCACTTGAAGCAGTACTTGTAGTTGGAAATACAGAAGAAGGAACCGCTTCGGCAATTAAAAAAATGAATGAAGTAGCATTGATTTTTGAAAAAAATAAAATCAAAGTCACGAAATTTTATAACAGAAATACCAATTGGGAAGCCATCATAATAGCTGCTAAAACTGCTAGTTTTTTTGTTTATTCTGGTCATGGAAGTACTATGGGAATTAATGGGAATACAGGCGGATTATGTTTGAATAAGATGATATCTACGGAACAAATTCTAAAAGAGCTTCAACTCAAAAAAAATGCCATTGTATTATTTAAATCTGTGTGTGGTGGAGCAGGTTCTTCAGCAGAAGACTCTAAAGATATTGGTATAGAAGAGGCTATTACTCGAGTTAGTGATTATGCACAGCCTTTTTTTTCAATTGGAGCAGCGTGTTATTATGCAGATAATTATGACGGAGGGATTGATTTATTTTTGACAGAGTTTTTTGCAGGTAATATCGTTGAGCAATGTTATAAAACTACAACAAAGTATGGTTATGTACATAATGAGATATCAAAACCTTTTATAAATGATAATTTAAAACAAATATCTATTTGCAGTAATAAAAATAGCGGAATGTATACTCAATATCTATATCTAAATGGAAAAACAACAATAAAAAAAATCCCTGCATTTAAAGAGTATAATATTGCTTTAGTAGGTAATCCGAGTTTTAATATTACCGAATTGATGACATATAATTGAACTCTTCTTTAAAATGGTAAAAGGAAAAAAAAGCTGGTTGTCAAAAGTTAACTAAACAAATGTCGTTTAAGTCAATGTTTATAGTTCAAACTTTTTAAGTATAAGAATTTTACTATATTTATAAAAAATTATAATTAAGCATTTACAATCTGGATACAAGAAGAATTTGATAATATATTTATTAACTAAAAACATAAAAAAAATGGCATTATTTGATTTTTTGATACATAAATACAAAATGAGGAACTTATTTAATTTATTAATATTTTATTCAACTGTAACTTTTTCTCAAACCGCAAAAGAATTTTTAATTAATGACAATGACAAAGTGTTTAGAACATTAATAACTGATATTATTGCTGAAAGTAAAAATTATGGATATAATCTTAATAGAAATAATCAAGGAGATTATATTTTTGAAGAAAGAATGTCTAAATGTATTCTTCTAACAAAAAAAATTGGTAACTCTTATGAAGAGGGATTTCCAAATTATTCAGTCGGATATATAAATAAAAAGTATTCTTTCACACAGTCAAATATAATTGAAGCCTATCCTTGGGAAATCGAAACAGAGATTGTTTTACTTCAATATGAAAATGTAGGCATCACTCAAATCAAGAATTATTATAATAAAACGGTAGATGATATTGTAAAAAACAATATAAAAAACAATTATATAACATCTAAAACTTCTAACAAACTAAATTTTAAAAGTAGTATATCAGGTCAATATTATGACCTATGTAATGAAAGTATTATTCAAAAACCTTGCCCAGATTCTGAAAAGGATGAAAATGAAGATTGCATTAGTGGGTGCAATGTTTTTTTAAGAGGTGAATCTTTTGAATCCGAACGAGGAATTGATAATGCTATACAAAACTCGTATTATTTGACTTTTTCTTTTAAAGATAAGGGAATATCTAAACTGTTGGAAAAAGCAAATACAATTGTATCAAACTTAAATAGTTCATTTGACAACATAAGATTTACAGTTGGAGGTCAAGATATGCGAAAAATAAATCAATACGATTTAGAAGCAATGGTAAAGTTTTTTTTAGAAGATTGTAAAAAATCTAATAATAATGTACCCGAAATAAACACACTAAAAGCAACGTTTGAGCCATTAGAAGGCAGTGTTATTGCCCTTTCATATGGTTTTGGTGATGATACAACAATAGTTATTAAGGTGGACCCTGAAAAATGGGCGAAATCAAGTATTGAGAAGAAATGGTATGTATTGTATCATGAATTAGGGCATGACGTATTAAATTTAGAGCATGGTCAAGGAGGAAAAATGATGTTTAATTTTGCAGACAAAGAATATACTTGGGATGATTTTTTCAAGGACAAAGATTACATGATAAATTTTATTAAAACACCCGATAATATAAAAATAAACTTTGGTGAAATAAAAAAAACAATTGCTACCGTTAATATTGGCACCCAAGAATGGACAACTATAAACTTGAATGTTTCTAAATATAGAAATGGAGATATAATTCCAGAAGTAAAAGACCAAAAAAAATGGTCTACGTTAACTACGGGAGCATGGTGTTACTATAATAATGACCCTATAAATGGTAATATTTATGGTAAGCTTTACAACTGGTATGCGGTTAATGACACAAGAGGATTAGCTCCTGAAGGATTTCATATTCCTTCAGAAGTTGAACTGAGAAAAATTACTGACCTAACTGAAGAAGCAAAGTTTAAAGATAGTACTGGTTTTAATGGTCTTCCAGGAGGTGCTCGTAAGGATGATAGTATATTTAAAGGCATTGGCTTTGAATGTACATGGTGGAGTTCGACAAAAAAAGATGAAGTAACTAAGATGGCTTGGAATATTTGGCTTTATTACAATGACGAAATTTCAGGATGGACTATCGACAATAAAACAAACGGGTACTCAGTGCGCTGCGTTAAAGACTAATTAATATGGTTATAAACTAATTACAATGATAAAAAACAAATCTTACATATTAATAATTTAATTAAATTTTTCTAATTACCAGCTTTTGCTCAAATAACTAATAATTTATAAAAGCCAAAAATTGAAAGGGAAGCTGAAAACTTTATAGAGTAGGCAGTTATTTAATATTTTTAAGTATTATGAAAAAAACAATTTTTAAAATTGCATTTATAATTAGCTTGTTTACTGTATGCGCATTTAATACCATTAATACTAATAAAATTATTATTGAGAAAAAAGTAAGATTAGAAAGTAAGTATGAAGAGGGGTGGAAGGATGGTTTTTGTGAGGGCTGGAAAGAAGAAAAAGGAAAAAATGCTTATTGTCCTTATGCTCCGTACGCGCCTTATCCAAAATATCCAAAAGTATCTTCATCATATAGAGATGGATATAATGATGGGTTTTTAAGAGGTATTAGCGATGCACGAAAATAAATAATAAAAGTATGCTTTTTGAATTAATTACGGTTTTATAAAATAATTATTTTTTTTAGGAATAAATAACAAATAAAAATATCAGAGCGATGAAAGATTTAAGTAATTCAGTTATAGACCGAAAAAATATACTCAACAACAATGTTGCTATACAAGAAATGTATAATAACATTGGATTTTACGGAGTGAAATTTGAAGAAAAATACCGCTTTACCAAACAGCAAATAGCCCGTTATTTTGAAGTAAACGTGAAGACAGTTGAGCGTATTTTGGAAGATAATAAAGAAGAATTTGTTCAGAGTGGTTATGAAATATTTTCTGGGACACGATTAAAAAAATTCAAAGAAACAGTGCTTCAAAATGTCCCCGACACGAATGTCGGAGACATAACCGAAAGCACTGAAAACAGTGCCCTCATCAGTAAAGCACCTAGCCTTGGAATTTTTACCTATAAAGCTTTTTTAAATTTAGGAATGTTGCTTAGCAACTCTGAAAAAGCAAAAGAACTCCGTTCATCAATATTAGATATTGTAATTGATGTATTAAATAAAAAATTAGGAGGTAATACTAAGTATATCAACCAACGTGAGGAGGAGTTTGTGCCAAGTGCTATTAGGGAACATAACTATCGTCAAGAATTTACAAATGCGCTAGATGCTTACATTACCGAAAACAAATTTAAATATGCACAACTTACAGATAAAATATATAAAAGTATCTTTAAAGAAAATACTAAAGAATACCGCCAAATTTTAAAATTAAACTCTAAAGACAGTATTAGAAACACAATGTATTCAGAGGTTTTAGATTTGATTTCAAGTTATGAAAATGGATTTGCTGATTATTTAAAAAAGAAATATAGTAGTAAAGGATTAAAATTATCATTAGTAGAAGCCCATCTTTTATTTACAGAATTTGAAGAACTTAGTCAAGCTATTTACAATCCTTTAAGAGAAAAAGCAAGAAGTTTAATGGCAAGTCGCGACATGGTATTCCGTGATGCGCTGCACGAAAAACTTAAAGATTATATAAATGCAGTAAGTGCAGAAGATTATGATAAATTTTTAGGTGAGAAAAGTAAATCGTTAGAGGAACGTTTAGAGGAAAATAAGGAAGTTTTCAAAAGATTAAAAAATAGATAATCATGGGACTAAAATATTTAACTTCGGAAAATGCAATCAAAACCCATGATAAAATTATTGAAATATCTGGTGGAAATCCAGGAATAAAAAATTTCGGAAATATTGACAGTCCCTTATATCATATTCAAAATGATGATTATTATCCATCTTTTGAAGAAAAATTGACCCATTTGGTCTTTTCGTTCAATAAAAATCATGGTTTTAACGATGGCAATAAAAGAACTTCTATCGCTTTAGGTCTTTATTTTTTAATAGTTAATGATTTGGATGTTTTTTCTAATAAGTTTGTGATGGAAATGGAAAACATTGCAGTAAATGTAGCGGATAATATAATTGATAAAAATTTACTTTTAGAGATAATTTATTCAATAATCAATGATGAGGATTACAGCGAAGAATTAAAACTAAAAATAGTTAATGCGCTTTAATGAATGTTATTAAAAATGAAGTTGATACGGATTTAAATTTAGGTATAGAATCCTATTATAGTTTCTTGTAACACAAAAGAATGCCCATGAAGCATTAATAAAATAAAAATTGTAATTAATAAAATGGAAAATAAAACAAAATGACCAATATAAATAATTTATTTAATTCGTAACAATATGAAATTTCATCCAATTTTTTACAAACCATTTCAAATATGGTGGTTCATATTAGGAATTATTTGTTTTATTAAATTCTTTATTCTTGGACTTCCAAATAAGTTAAATGGTCAGTATGGGTACTTATTTTATATGTTAGGTTCATTATTAGCAGGATTACTGTACGGTTCTGTTTTATATTTGATTTATTGGTTATTTAGTAGAAAATGGAATAATAAAGTCTATATCATTCTCATTTCAATAGCTACTATTTTGGATTTATTTTTTAGAAATAAATAACACAGAATCAATTTTAAAAATCACACCTATTTTTTTAATTCGATATAATTTCAAGGCTCTTGGACTTTTTTTTGTTTACATTATTTTTAAATCGCCGTTAATTTCTTCAAATCGGAAATAGTTTGTGTTGTGTTTTCGGCTTTGAAAACATAGTTTCCAGCTACCAAAACATCGGCGCCAGCTTGAACTAATTGCACTGCATTTTTGTTGGTTACGCCGCCATCAATTTCTATTATTGTTGAAGCGCCTTTTCGGTTTATTAATGCTTTTAATTTTTCAATTTTTGAGTAGGTGTTTTCAATGAAGGATTGTCCGCCAAAACCTGGATTCACGCTCATTAAGCAAACCATATCAATATCGTTGATTACATCTTCTAATAAATCGATATTGGTGTGTGGATTTAATGCAACTCCCGCTTTCATTCCTTCGGCTTTAATGGCTTGTAAAGTTCTGTGCAAATGAGTACACGCTTCATAATGCACGGTTAGAATGTCTGCGCCTAAATCTTTGAACGTTTTTATATATCGGTCGGGATCTACAATCATTAAATGTACGTCGATTGTTTTTTTGGCGTGTTTGGTAATCGCTTCTAAAACGGGCATTCCAAAGGAAATATTAGGAACAAATACGCCGTCCATAATGTCGATGTGAAACCAATCGGCTTCGCTGTTATTTATCATTTCGATGTCGCGCTGTAGGTTGGCGAAATCGGCAGCAAGTACGGATGGGGCAATAATTGTATTTTTCATTTTAGTAGTGTTGTTTTGTACAAAAATAGTTATTTTAATGCAATTGGCGAAATTACATTGGTTATTGGTACTGATATTTCGGGATTATTGTTAGGATTTCTGGACGTCCGCGTGAAGGATAGCAGTGGAAATCCCACGTCATTGCGAGGAGGCACGACGTGGCAATCTCGTGGATTGTAACGGATAGCCTGACCGAGTTTACGACAAATTTCCTCGCACCTCAAAACGTTCAAAACGAGGGCACGCCCAAAAAAAAACTCTGAAAATGATTCCAGAGTTTTGACTTTATGACTTTAAGACTTTCGAATGTTTTATCCTAAATATGTTTTCAAGATTTTGCTTCTTGAAGTATGTTTTAATCTGCGGATTGCTTTTTCTTTAATCTGACGAACGCGCTCCCGAGTTAGGTCGAAAGTTTCTCCGATTTCTTCTAAAGTCATTGGGTGTTGGTCGCCAAGTCCGAAATACAAACGAACTACGTCGGCTTCTCTTGGGGTTAATGTTTCCAAAGAGCGCTCGATTTCGGTGCGTAAAGATTCTTGAATTAATTCACGATCTGGATTTGGGGATTCGCCTGAACGCAAAACGTCGTAAAGGTTAGAATCTTCACCTTCTACAAGTGGCGCATCCATTGACAAGTGACGTCCAGAGTTTTTCATTGACTCTTTTACGTCGTTTACCGTCATATCTAATTCCTTAGCAATTTCTTCGGCTGTAGGCGGTCTTTCATTAGATTGCTCTAACAAAGCGTACATTTTATTGATTTTATTGATAGAACCAATTTTATTTAAAGGCAAACGAACGATACGAGATTGTTCTGCCAAGGCTTGCAAAATCGATTGACGAATCCACCAAACGGCGTACGAAATGAATTTGAAACCACGAGTTTCATCAAAACGTTGTGCTGCTTTTATCAATCCTAAATTTCCTTCATTGATTAAATCGGGAAGTGTAAGTCCTTGATTTTGATATTGTTTTGCCACAGAAACTACGAAACGTAAATTGGCTTTCGTCAATTTTTCAAGTGCAGCTTGATCTCCGGCTTTAATTTTCTGAGCCAATTCTACCTCTTCGTCGGCAGTAATCAAATCTACTTTTCCAATTTCTTGTAAATATTTGTCTAACGAAGCCGTTTCACGGTTGGTTACCTGTTTGGTAATTTTTAGTTGTCTCATAATTTCTATCCCTTTTTAGGTATTGAGATAGTTATACGTTGAGAGTTGCAAAAAAGTTACAAAAGATAGGAATTATTTTTATTATTATAAGAAATTCAAATCATTTCAGGATTTCACTTGCTATATCCGCATCAAAATTAAATTCTGTTAAAGTCATTTGACAAGGATATAATTTTATGTTTTCACTCTTTTAGCTTGATGTTTTATACTCAAAGAGTATAATTATAGACTCAAAGAATATAATTATAAGTTCAGAGACTATAATTAGATACTCTGAGGCTATAATTATAGACTAAAAGAGTATAATTATAGACTCAAAGACTATAATTATAAGTTCAGAGTCTATAATTATAGACTAAAAGAGTATAATTTGATTCTTTTAGCATCAAATCCAAGGTAGATTGAATTTTAAATGAAAAACCCCCAATTCAACTGAATTGGTTTTTTGTATTTATTTTAAAAAGCCGTTTGCTCTAATTTCTTTATGAATGGCTACAATGTCTTCGGGTATTTCAAATTGTAATAACCAGTTTACATCCAATCCGTTATTGATTGCATGTCGCATTAACATATCATTTTCGCCAATACTTTTCCCTAATTCCATTACTGCATCTCTGAAGTCTAAATGTAAATCTTCGTGTTGTGCTTTGATTAAAAGTAGAATTTTAAAAGCACGAGCTATTATATAGATGCATGTTGTATAGGAATCGTTTGGTTTAGAATTTAAAATATGCCATTTATTCAAAGATATTGATTCTGTTAGAAACTGAATATTTAATGTTATTTCGCCATATTTATCTTTGGTTTTAACAACGTGTTCTGTAATCAAGCCACTCAAATTGCGCATTTCCATTAAGATATAGCCCAAAGAAAAAAATCGATCATTAGACCTTTTTAAATCTTTTGAAATTTCCTTTTGCAATGCTTCTCTTTTATCTTCTGCTGTTTCAGTGTCAACTAATTCAAAAAACAATCTATTTGCTAACACCAAGTCTTTTTTTAATAATCTTAAAATTAGTTTGTCTTTCTCGGTACTAGGCAAGTTTTGAAGTGCTGTTTTAAAATCTTTATCAAACATAATTAAATATTTATTCTATTAATTTCTTTATTAATGGTTTT
>CANFVB010000031.1 GCA_947450355.1 Bacteroidota bacterium | reverse complement strand
TTATTTAATGAATTTGAAAAGAAACCAACAGGAAGATTTTTCGTTTTAAATTTCTTATAAATTTTAGAATTAATTGTGGTATCATTAGATATATAAAGCGAATCTCTTAGGGTTTGAGCGTTAGTAGTTACATTGTAAGTCCAATAATCTCCAATAGCTAATGGTAAGTAATTTGTTTCTGGCTCAGTACTAATTGAAGTATCCGTTGTACATGAAGCAAGAATAGTTAATAAAGCAACCGCAATTAATAGTTTGAATTTCATAATTTTAAGTTTTTTAATTTTTTTGCTAATGTAAGAAAACTAAACCAAATGAAAATACAAAAATATTATTTTTCTAGCTGTAAGAGTTTTTTTAAGATAAATTTACTTTAAATCATTTTCAAAATTTACATCGAATAAATTTGTAAAAGCATTTTTTATTTTGCCATTTTCATCTAAAACTAACGCTCTGTGAATTTTGGTAATTGCCCATTTATTTTTAATATCTTCAAAATTGGCACAACGGTATTCTTGAATTCCTTCAAATTTGTAATTTGACAACAAATCAACCCATTCGTTTTGTTCTTTGTCAAGATTAATCGCAATGAATTGATAATCAGGATATTTTGATTTAAATGCTAATACTTTTTTGTGAGCTGCTGCCAAATGCGTTAAAGCTTCTTTTGTATAAAAGAACAAAACGGTTTTTTTCTTTACAAATGAATTGGAAGAAACTGTAATTCCTTCTTTATCTATAAGGCTTACTTCGGGTAATTGATTTCCAGCAATTAATAATTGAATGGCATTTCCAATCTTTAGAATTTCGTTTTTCTTGCTATTATCAGTTGAAAATTTTCTATAAGATTCAAGAAATTTCTGATTGTTTACCATATTTTGATCTTCCAACAAATAGGAAAACGCAATGTTATTGAGGATGCTGTTTTTTACTTTTTCATTTTTAATCAAAGTATCTGCAATGTTCAATTTATTTATATTTGTTGTTAATGCCAAATCAACATCCGAAAAATGATTGTGGTATTTTACTGCGCCAACATTGTTCAATAATTGCGATAAATAGATTACAAACGGGGAATAAGTTGATAATTCTAGATCATTGAAATCGATGTTTTTTCGATAATCATAATAATGATTGGGTAATTTCTCAAACACATCTTCCGCCGTTCTCAATTTATGAATAACGGGATACAATTCTTTTTTGGAGTAGTAATTAAAATCTAACGATGCTTTTGCAAATGCGTCAAATTCTTTAGACCATTTAATTTCGTTTTTATGAACGTTGTAGCATCGTTTATTTACTTTATAAGTTGAATCTATATTGGATGTAAATTTTGAAATATCTTTATCATAAACATCAAACATTTTCTCTTTGTCAGATTTGTTTTTTAAATACGATTCCATCAAATAATTGTTTTTGGTATCGCCTCTTCCACAAAAAATGATGGATTCATCAAAATCTTTGGAATTTATATGAACCATAATACTGTCATTTTTATCAAAATAGACATATTGGTATTCTGGATCGTGCTTAAACGAGTACATTCCGGGTGTTAAAGAATCGAATTGGATAAAAAAAGTATTGTCTTTTTGAAGTGGAATAGTGTCAATCACAACACCATTTTTTGAAAAATAGACGAATCGATTTGTAGGATTTGTCACTTCGCCGCCAAAATACGCTCGATAATCATTGGATTTAAATTCTTTACTACAAGAACCCAAAAACAATAGATTTAACGACGAAAGTAATAGTAAAAAGGACGATTTGGGTAATTTCATATTCATAACGCTACCTACAAAAATATCGAGTACATTCTAATTTCAATGTTAATAGATAGTTAAATTAAAGTACGCCTCTTTTTCAAGCTATGAATTGGCTGAAATTCAGGTATTTTTTCTACTTTTGCAAAAATATTATTTAAATAGAAAATCAATGTTATCAGTTAATAATTTATCAGTTCAGTTTGGCAAAAGAATTTTGTTTGACGAAGTAAATACGGTCTTTACACACGGAAATATTTACGGAGTTATTGGTGCAAACGGGGCTGGAAAATCAACTTTTTTAAAGATTATTACGGGCGAAATGGATCCTACAGCAGGACACATTCACTTGGAACCAGGGAAAAGGATGTCGGTTTTAAACCAAAACCACAATATGTTCGATGAAAGTACGGTTTTGGAAACGGTGATGATGGGAAACAAAGTTTTGTATGCCGTTAAAAAAGAAATGGACGCTTTGTATGCGGATTATGATGATAAAAATGCAGATAGAATAGGGGAGTTGCAAGTGCAATTTGAAGAAATGAATGGTTGGAATGCCGATTCTGATGCCGCTTCAATGTTGTCAAATCTTGGAATTACCGAAGACAGTCATTATACTTTAATGGGCGATTTAGAAGGAAAAATGAAAGTTCGTGTCTTATTGGCGCAAGCACTTTTTGGAAATCCTGATTTGCTTATTATGGATGAGCCTACCAACGATTTGGATTTTGAAACCATCGCTTGGTTAGAAAATTTCTTGGCAAATTATGAAAATACAGTAATTGTAGTTTCTCACGACAGGCACTTTTTAGATGCTGTTTGTACTCATATTTCGGATATTGATTTTAGTAAAATAAACCACTATTCAGGAAATTATACGTTCTGGTACGAATCAAGTCAGTTGGCTGCAAAACAACGCGCACAACAAAACAAAAAAGCTGAAGAAAAGAAACAAGAATTAGAAGAATTTATCCGACGTTTTAGTGCGAATGTTGCCAAATCAAAACAAGCGACTTCTCGTAAAAAAATGATTTCTAAATTGAATATTTCCGAAATTAAACCTTCAAGTCGTCGTTATCCAGCGATTATTTTCGATCAGGAAAGAGAAGCGGGTGACCAAATTCTAAATGTTCAAAATTTGAGTGCTTCTGTAGATGGCGATATTTTATTTACGGGAGTAGATTTGAATATGGCGAAAGGCGATAAAATTATTTTATTTTCCAAAGATTCAAGAGCTACAACTGCTTTTTATGATATTTTGAATGGTTTGCAAAAACCAGATTCTGGTAATTTTGATTGGGGAGTTACTACAAATCAAGCGTATTTGCCAGTTGATAATCACTCTTTCTTTGAAAATGATTATTCTTTGGTTGATTGGTTACGCCAATGGGTGAAAACGGAAGAAGAGCGTGATGAGGTTAATATTCGTGGATTCCTTGGCAAAATGATTTTCTCTGGAGAAGAAGCTTTAAAAACCAGTAGAGTTTTATCTGGAGGAGAAAAAGTGCGATGTATGTTGTCACGAATGATGATGCAGCGTGCCAATGTTTTGATGATTGACGAACCTACCAATCACTTGGATTTAGAGTCGATTACAGCATTTAATAATTCTCTTAAAAACTTTAAAGGGTCTGTAATTTTTACAACTCACGATCACGAATTTTCACAAACTGTTGGTAATCGGGTGATTGAATTGACGCCAAAAGGAGCAATTGATAGATATATGACTTTTGACGAATATTTAGACAATGAAGGCGTTCAAGAATTAAGAACTAAAATGTATTCTTAATTTTTTTATAAATATTAAACAAAAAACTCTTGATAAATCAGGAGTTTTTTGGTTTTATAACCACATTAAAATTATTTTTTATATCTGTAAAAATCAATAACCTAAGTCGCCAAAAAAATTATATCTTTGCATAACCAAACAAAACACTTCAATATGAGTCAAAAAGTATTGCTCACTTCAAAAGAAGTCAATATCATTCTTCATCGTTTGGCTTGTCAATTGATTGAAAAACATTTAGATTTTTCAAACACAATTCTCATTGGAATTCAACCTCGTGGAACTTTCTTGGCTGAACGATTAAAATCTTTATTAGAAAACGAATATAAAATTTCAAATATTGCTTTGGGTTATCTCGACATTACCTTTTTTAGAGATGATTTTCGTAGAAATGATAAATTATTAGAAGCAAATAAAACACAGATTGATTTTTTGGTTGAAAATAAAAAAGTCATTTTCATAGATGACGTTCTTTATACCGGAAGAAGCATTCGTGCGGCTTTAACAGCAATTCAATCTTTCGGAAGACCATCTTCAATCGAGCTTTTGGCATTAATTGACAGAAGATTTAGCCGTGATTTACCAATTCAACCCGATTTTAGAGGTCGTCAAGTTGATGCTATAAATAATGAAAAAGTAAAAGTATGCTGGAAGGAACAAGATGGCGAAGATGCTGTTTATTTAGTTCCAACTAATAATAAACAATCAACACTATAAAAAATGAGCGAACTAAGTGTAAATCATTTATTAGGAATAAAAAATATCACCAAAAATGATATTGACCTTATTTTTGAAACTGCCGATCATTTTAAAGAAGTCATTAATCGTCCCATTAAAAAAGTACCTTCACTTAGAGACATTACGATTGCCAATATATTTTTTGAAAATAGTACGCGTACAAAACTATCTTTTGAATTGGCACAAAAAAGACTTTCTGCCGATGTAATTAGTTTTTCTGCAGCACAATCTTCGGTTAAAAAAGGAGAAACATTAATTGATACGGTAAACAATATACTTTCGATGAAAGTGGATATGGTAGTAATGCGACACGCCAATCCTGGAGCGGCACACTTTTTATCACAAAATGTAAAGGCAAGTATTATCAATGCTGGTGATGGCGCACACGAACATCCAACACAAGCTTTATTAGATAGTTATTCAATTCGGGAAAAATTAGGCGAAGTAGCTGGTAAAAAAGTAGTTATTGTTGGTGATGTTTTACATTCTCGTGTAGCACTTTCTAATATCTATGCTTTGCAAATGCAAGGTGCCGAAGTGAAAGTTTGCGGTCCAAAAACGCTAATTCCAAGACACATTGAATCACTTGGAGTTTCAGTTGAATCTAATTTGCGTAAAGCATTGGAATGGTGTGATGTGGCTAATATGTTACGCGTTCAAAACGAACGAATGGATGTTAACTTTTTTCCTTCAACTAGGGAATATGCACAACAATATGGTGTGGACAAAACACTTTTGGATTCGCTAAATAAAGAAATTGTAATAATGCACCCCGGACCAATAAATCGTGGAGTAGAAATCACTTCGGATGTTGCCGATTCTGAGCAATCTTTAATTTTGAACCAAGTAGAAAATGGCGTTGCTATTCGAATGGCAGTTATTTATTTATTGGCTTCAAAAATTCAATAATATTTAAATTTATTTGTCATGAAAGTAGATGCGAAAGGACATACAACCGTTATCAAAGACACTCAAGGCGATAGTGTTGCTTTTTTAGAAAAGGTAACCAATCAGCACGAAAGTTATAAACATCAGAATTTGATTTTGGATGTTACTCACGATAAATCGACTACAATTACGTCTATAAAAGCATTTACGGAATTGTCTAAATTACATAAAAAAGGGAAAAAATCATTTGTGATTGTAGCTGAAAACATCGATTTTAATGCCGTTCCAAAATCGTTACTTGTTGTTCCTTCAGTTTTGGAAGCGCACGATATTATCGAAATGGAAGAAATTGAAAGAGATTTGGGGTTTTAGGCCCCCTAACCCCCAAAGGGGGAATAGAATAGGGATTTAACTGTTTAATCGAAAACGACCGACCTTTAACGAATTAACAAATAACCAAATTAACGAATAAACATAAATTGAATCTAACCATACTTGGTTGCTACGCTGCAACGCCACGAACGTTTACAAATCCAACTTCACAAGTTTTAGAAATCAGAAATCGTCTGTTTCTTATTGATTGTGGCGAGGGAACGCAAGTGCAATTGCGTAAAAACAAGATTCGATTTTCCAAAATCAATCATATTTTTATTTCCCATTTGCACGGGGATCATTTTTATGGTTTGGTTGGTTTGGTTTCAACATTTATGTTGCTCAATCGGACTAATGATTTGCATATTTACGGTCCAAAAGGGATTGAAGAAGTAATTAAATTACAACTGAAATTATCAAATTCTTGGACGAATTATGGTTTGTTTTTTCACGAATTGAACTCAAAGGAAAGCGAAGTAGTTTTTGAAGATGAGAAAGTTATTGTAAAAACAATTCCACTAAAACATAGAGTTTACACCAATGGTTTTTTATTTCAAGAGAAAGTTGGTGATAGGAAATTGAATTTAGATGCCGTTCAAAACTATGAAATTGATAAATGTTATTATCAAAAGATTAAAAACGGAAAAGACATCACTTTGGACGATGGTCGTGTAATTGAGAACGAAAAACTGACTTTCGATCCAATTCCTGCAAAGAGTTATGCTTTTTGTTCGGATACGGTTTACAACGAAGCGATTATTCCGATTATTGAAAATGTAGATGTGTTGTATCACGAAGCCACTTTCTTAGATTCAGAGGAAAGTTTGGCAGAAAAAACCATGCATTGCACGGCAAAACAAGCGGCAAGAATTGCTTTGAAAGCCAATGTAAAACAATTGGTTTTAGGACATTATTCTACTCGGTATGAAAGTATAGAATTGTTTAAAGAAGAGGCAACAACAATTTTCGCTGAAGTTCTTTTGGCAGATGATGGTAAAAGTTTTGAGTTTTAAATATATATTTAATGGAAGATTTAAGTAATTATAGAAAATCGTATGATAAAAGTGAACTTTTGGAAACTACAATTCCAGAAGATCCAATCAATTTATTCAACAGATGGTTTCACGAAGTAGAAGATTTTGGGGGTGTTGACGAAGTAAATGCGATGACAGTTGCTACAATAGGATTGGATGGTTTTCCAAAATCACGCGTGGTGCTTTTGAAAAAATATACTTTTGAGGGTTTCATTTTCTATACTAATTACAATTCCGAGAAAGGAAAAGCCATATCAAATAATCCCAATATTTGCCTTTCTTTTTTTTGGCATACACTAGAACGTCAAGTAATTATTAAAGGAATTGCTGAAAAAACAGCCAAGAATATTTCTGATGGCTATTTTGAATCGAGACCGGACGGAAGTAAATTGGGTGCCATAGTTTCCAACCAAAGTGAAGTTATTCCTTCAAGAACGGTATTGGAAGACAAATTAAAACAATTAGAAAGTGACTTTCAAGGAAAAGAGATTCTACGCCCCGATTTTTGGGGTGGATTCTTAGTAAAACCTGTTGAAGTTGAGTTTTGGCAAGGACGTCCCAATCGTTTGCACGATAGAATTAGATACCAATTTCAAGATGATTTTTCGTGGAAAATTGATAGGTTGTCCCCGTAGTAGAATAACTTTATTAAAAAAAATGTTGCCAGAATTAATAATATTAATATTTTCTTTATATTTGTTTCAATTTAACAACTTAATAAAAAAATTATGAAAGAACTTTTACTATTATTTATTTCTTTAACTGCTTCGAGTTTATTTTCTCAAGCTATTAATTCCGAAAATTTTAATTCACTAGCTATAGGAAATGTAGGTAGTGTTATAACAGGGGCTTCTGCTGGAGCTGGGGGTTTATATACTTATGCTTCAAATGGAACAGCACCTACAACTGCTACAAATGCTGCTAACACTAATTTTCAAATTGTATCAAACGATGCAACTCATGGTAATGTTTTACAAATAATTGGAACAAATGGAGACAAAGGAAGCAGATATGTTTGGGTAGGTGGTTTAGCTACTGCATGGACATCAAGAACTTCTGGAAATAATATTATTGAATTTGAATTTGAATTTTACACAGGCGCTGGGGGTGGAAGTAATAATTTAGCAGGTGTTAGTATTTATGATGCTGCTGGTTCAAAAGTATTAGGTGGTTTTTCATATAATACGAATACCCGTGCTATTTCTGGAGTTGGATATTATGCACCAGCACCAGTAGATCCATTAACTACTGGAAATTATTTATTTTATTTAGGTGCCACATCTGGTACAAACTTAATTTTGACTGCAAATACTTGGGTTAGAGTAGGTGTTAGTTTCAATAAAACCACAGGTAAAGTGACATGGAAGGGTCCTGGGTTTAATGGCTTTGTAACTGGAGCCGCAGTAGGTGTTGATCCTGATGAAATTGATTTTACCTCTACAAGTGGAACGACAACAGTTGCGCCAATTGTTACAAACACTTCGGCAGCAACTATTTTGATTGATAATTTCGTTACTAGAGCTTCAGCAACAGATACATTATTAGAAACAGATAGTTTTAATTTAGCCGCATCTAAATTCTCAGTTTCTCCAAATCCTGCAAATGATTTTATTACTGTTACCAATTCAGATAACATTCTTGTAAGTGGAATCTCAATTACAGATTTAAACGGAAGAGTTGTCAAACAAAACAATTATACTAATGTTTCAGATATTCAAGTAAATGTTTCAGATTTAGCTTCTGGAATGTACATGATGAACATTTCTTCTGATAAAGGTTATGTAACTAAAAAGATTGTTAAAAATTAAAATACATTTTTAAATAAACTAAAAACTCCTCAAGCATTTGAGGAGTTTTTTTTAATACGTAAAAGCAAAATGTCAAATCAAGTAAATAATCCTCTTCATGGAATTACCCTTCAATCAATTGTAGAACAATTAGTTGCTTTTTATGGTTTTGACACTTTAGGTGAATTGATAAAAATTAAATGTTTTACAGACAATCCAAGTATAAAATCAAGTCTTACCTTTCTTAGAAAAACAGATTGGGCACGAAAAAAAGTAGAGGAATTGTATTTGTATAGTCACAATAAATTTAATGTCACTATTTAAAATTTTTGTGTTACAATAAAAAACTCAAAAAAATACTCTCGATTTTAAGATTTAGAACTTTTGCAATTGGCAATTATTTTGAAAAATAAATACAAATATGCTATTAAAAATTGCTATAAACAAAAAACGAAAGGCGAGGTTTGATTGGTATTGGAACTATTCAAATGCGTATGATTTTAAATTTGATTTTTTATTATGCAAAATTTTGATTTAATTTTATTCCTGTTTTACATTTTTTGGATTTGTAAATTTATAGTATTGTATAAAAAACAGTAAAAGCAACATATTTAATAGTAAGGACAAAGTATATTTGTTAACTTTGGATTTTTATTTTTGATATTTTGAAGTCGAATATCTAAAATAGCACGATATCTAGTAGGAAATAATGAGTTTTAATTGTTTGAAATGACAGTTAAATATTTTATTTTCAATTAATTAAATTTTAAAAGAACAGTATGTTTCACAAAGAAGGCGGAAAGATTATCTTAATTGCAACAACGCTAACGGTTGCATTTTTATTATTAGCAGACACATTTATTGCAACTATTTGGTTGCAGAAGGTAGTAGAGATTACTGTATTATTGTTATTACTTTTGGTTTTACAATTTTTTAGAAATCCTGTGAGAACTGTCGAAATCAACGACAATCATATTATTGCGCCAGTTGATGGAAAAGTTGTTGTTATAGAAGAAGTGTTTGAAGGAGAGTATTTTAAAGATAAAAGACTTCAAGTTTCTATATTTATGTCACCAACAAATGTACACGTAACAAGATATGCTCTAAATGGAGAAGTGAAATTTAGTAAATATCATCCGGGTAAATTCCTTGTTGCTTGGCATCCAAAAGCAAGTGAAGAAAATGAGAGAACCACAGTTGTAATTGAAAATCGTGTGTTTGGAGAAGTTTTGTACCGACAAATAGCAGGAGCTTTGGCAAGAAGAATTGTGAATTATGCTGAAGAAGGAATGCATGTGACTCAAGGAACAGATGCAGGTTTTATTAAATTTGGTTCAAGAGTAGACTTGTTCTTGCCGTTGGGTACAAAAATCAATGTAAAATTGAATGAAAAAGCAATTGGTGGTAAAACAATAATTGCGATTAAATCGTAATGAAAGAAAAAGATTTAGATACAAGATTTGCTGAAGCAGTTGAAATTGCTTCTAATATGGCACAAGAATCATTGCCTCAAGATGTGCAGCTACGACTATATGCCTATTACAAACAAGCAACTTTTGGAACACTTAATAGCAATCAAAATTCAAATTTTGATTTAAGAAATGCATTCAAAACAAATGCATGGATGCAAATTAGTCATTTATCAATGGATGAAGCTAAAGAACTTTACATCAAAAATATTTTGTCATTACAAAAAAAATAAATCACATGAATAGGTCAAATTTATATTTATTGTGTTTTTCTATACTTTTAGTAGTAGTATCGTGTAATAACAAAAAGCTTACAGAGGTTGTTGAAGTTCCACTTCCTTCAGCTGTTGAAAAATTCACAATTGGTTCACCAAACGATATTAAAGCAGATGAGGGTGCTTTTGAACTTGTGAAATTACCTTATTCATATGATGCCGTTTCTCCTGAAATTGAAGCTAGAACAATGGAACTTCATTATTCCAAACATTATTTAGCATATTCAAATAGTCTAAATAAAGCTATAAAAGGCACTGAATATGAAGATTTAACCATTGAAGAAATTTTATCAAAATCGGTTGCAGATAGTTTGAATTTGAGAAATAATGCTGGTGGATATTATAATCATAGTTTGTTTTTTGAGTGTATTGGACCAAAAGCTGGTGGACAACCAAAAGATACTTTGGCAATTTCAATAAACAAAGATTTCGGTTCGTTTGAAGGTTTTAAGAATCAATTTACAAATGCTGCAAACAGGCAATTTGGTTCAGGTTGGACTTGGTTAATTGTTGATAAAACAGGAAAATTACAAGTTACTACAACACCCAATCAAGACAATCCGTTGATGCCAAAAGCTATTGTTTCTGGAACTCCAATATTAGCATTAGATGTCTGGGAACACGCCTACTATTTACAATATCAAAATAATAGAAAAAAATATATTGATGCTTTTTTTAATATTATAAATTGGAAGGTCGTTGGAGAAAAATATGAAGAAGCTATAAAAAAAGAATAACTGGTTTTTAAATTCTTTGTGAATCATAACTATAAATGAAAAAAATATCCCTAATTCTACTTGTCTTATCTGTAACTTTCTCTAGCTGTGAGAAAGACGATATTTGCGATGCAGCAACTGCTACAACACCAAAATTAATCATAGAATTCTACGATGTTTTAAATCCAACAGTATTAAAAAACGTAACCAATTTAGCAGTTAAAGAAATTGGAAGTACTTCTGTTCTTAGCTTTGCAAGCGAAAGTAAAATCCAATTGCCATTGAAAACAAATGAAGATATAACTAAATACAGTTTGATACTTAATAGCACAGATGTAACTATTGATAATGAAGATTTTCTGCAATTCAATTATACTCGACAAAATATCTTTGTTTCTAGAGCTTGTGGTTATAAAACTATTTTCACATTAGACCCAACAACTCCTTATATTAAAACGGAAACTTCAACTCCTGACGGATATTGGATTCAAAATATTACTGTTGAAACATCAAATATAACAACTGAAAATGAAACACACATCAAAATTTACTTTTAGTATTGCACTAATTTTGCTGTCATTTTTAGTAAATGCACAACAGAAAAAAACAGACAGCATTCCTCCGAAAATTGAACGATTTGGAATTCGATTTGGTGCCGATTTATTCAAATTTACTCGGTCTTTTTACGATAAAAACTATAAAGGAATTGAATTTGTTGGGGATTACCGACTCACGAAAAATTATTATTTAGCCGCCGAATTAGGAAATGAAAACAAAACTACTGAAGATGACAGGTTGAATTCCACAGCAAAAGGAACTTATATAAAAGCTGGTTTTGATTATAATTCTTATGAAAATTGGTTGGATATGAGAAATATGGTTTTTATCGGGTTGCGTTACGGAGCAAGTACGTTCAGTCAGCAACTGAATAGCTATAAATTATACAATATTTCAACTTATTTTCCTGAAGCACCAACAGTTATTTCTGGTGAAAAATTTAACGGATTGTCAGCGCAATGGCTTGAAGTTGTTGTTGGAATGAAAGCCGAAGTTTTGAAAAATATTTATATTGGTTTCAGCGTTAGAATGAATAAAATAATATCTAATACTAAACCTGAAAATTTCGATAATTTATATATTCCAGGTTTTAATAGAACCTATAATGGCGATTTTGGTGTAGGATTTAACTATACTGTTTCTTACTTTTTACCATTGTATAAAACAAAATCTTCACCAAAAAAAGTGGTAAAAAAGAAATAATTACTTTATTTCTTTAATTCCTTTAATAAACATCCATTTCATAAATAACTTTTCTCCGTCATTTGTTTTTACCGCTTGAAATTTAGGTGCCAAAAGTGTTCCTACCGCAAATGCCGTAAATGGAATCCAAAGTCCAGTTAAATAAGTATAACTTTCTATTAAATAGCGTCCCAAAATAAACAAAGTTGCAAAACTCAACAATTGAAAAACAAACGCTTTTACTTGTAATTTTGTCATAATTCTTAAATTTAATATTATTCTGTAGGATTTTCTACCACTTGAAATTTTGTTCTTTTGCTACCTTCATACATTTCGTATTTCACCAAACGAGCTTCGATACTAGCATTGAAAAGTTTGATTTTTCGAGATGGTTTTAATCCAACATATTTCAAAGCTTCTAAATTTCCTGTGATGAACCACGCATTTGTTCCAGGATAATTTTTCTTTAAGGTATCGCCAATATTTTTATAAAATTCTTCCATATGAATGTCCAAACGCTCATCATAAGGTGGATTAAAAACGATATGCAATTTTCCTTCTGATGTTTTTTCAGTATCAAAAAAGTTACGTTCTTCAATAGTGATATATTCGTCTAAATTGGCGTTTTTAATATTGTCTTTTGCTTTATTTACGGCACTTGGGGCTTTATCAAAACCTTTTATAGTATGATGAAATTCACGAACTTTTTTCATTAATGATTCCAAAATCGAATCAAATAAATCATTATCCCAATCGTTCCATTTTTCAAATGCAAACTCTTTCCTATTGATATTTGCTGGAATATTACACGCAATCATAGCTGCTTCGGCAAGGAAAGTTCCCGAACCACACATAGGATCTAAGAAATCAGTTTGACCGTCCCAACCAGAAAGCAATAAAATCCCCGCAGCCAAAACTTCATTAATAGGTGCGATATTTGTCGCCGTTCTGTAACCTCGTTGGTGCAATGAATTTCCTGAAGTATCTAAGGCAATTGAAACTTGGTCTTTATCAATATGAATATTAATTCTTAAATCAGGATGAATTTTATCAATACTTGGGCGTTGTCCCGTTCTATCTCTAAATTGATCCACAATAGCGTCCTTACATTTTTGGGAAACAAATTCCGAATGATTAAAATTGTCGGAATGTACCGTTGCATCAATCACAAAAGTTTGGTTTGCGCCAATAAATTTCGACCAATTAACGCCTTGAACGCCTTTATATAAATTTTGTTCGTTCGTAGCTTTGAAAAAATAAATCGGTTTTAACACCTTTAAAGCAGTTCTCAAAGATAGGTTTGCTTTGTACATAAAACCTTTGTCCCCTTTGAAACTGACCATTCTCACACCTTGTTCAACATCTTGCGCACCAAGCATTTTCAACTCATTTGCTAAGATTTCTTCAAAACCAAAAAAGGTTTTGGCAATCATTTTAAAATTATTTTCCATTGTAAAATCAAGTATTCGTTGCAAAAATACACTAAATTTGCTCGACTTTAATTAATTGAAATAAGATAATGTCTGATATACATAAACAAACTAACGAAAATTCACCATCAAAAACCAGTAATTGGTTCGCCTCTTGGTTCGATTCGCCTTATTATCACATCCTTTATAAAGAAAGAGATGAGGAAGAAGCGCAGTTGTTTATGGACACCATCGTTCATTATTTAAACCTTCCTGAAGATGCTAAAATTTTAGATTTAGCTTGTGGAAAAGGACGTCATTCAATTTATTTAAACCAATTAGGATTTGATGTTACAGGTGCTGATTTGTCATCAAATAGTATCGCTTTTGCAAAAAAATCCGAGAATGAAACCTTGCATTTTGTAGAACACGATATGCGAAAACCATTCGAACAAAAATTCGACGCCATATTAAATTTATTTACAAGTTTTGGCTATTTTGAAAATGACGAAGACAATTTAACGACATTAAAAGCAATCAAAGAAAGCATTTCAGAGTACGGATTTGCCGTAATTGACTTTATGAATGTGCCAAATGTCTTGGCTAATTTAGTTCCAGATGAAGTGAAAACGGTTGACAATATTGACTTCCACATCAAACGCTATTTAAAAGACAATCATATTTATAAAGAAATAGATTTTGAAGATAATGGCGAAAAGTATCATTTTACCGAAAAAGTAAAAGCCTTAACTTTACAAGATTTCGAATTGATGATGGAACAAGCCGATATTTATTTATTAGATATTTTTGGTGATTATCGCTTGAAAAAATTCCATAAACTAGAGAGTGAAAGATTAATAATGATTTTCAAATAATGAACATTTATTTTCCCTTACTATTGCCACTATTTTCCGTTTTAATCGGATATGTTTTTGCATTATTCCTAAAACCCGAAGCCAAGAAAAACTTAAAGTTACTATTGGCTTTCAGTGGTTCCTTCTTGCTTTCATTAACGGTTATGCATTTACTACCAACACTTTATGAAGCACACAATTCTTCGGTTGGATTGTATATTATGTTGGGGATTTTGTTCCAAATCATCTTAGAATTTTTCTCAAAAGGCGCCGAACACGGTCACGTTCACGGTCACGAAAAAATGTTCAAAATGCCTTGGCTTTTATTCATAAGTTTGTGTATTCACGCACTTTTAGAGGGTTTTCCAGTAAGTCACCAACACGAATTGGCATTAGGAATCGCCATTCATCATTTTCCAATTGCAATCATTTTGACCACCTTTTTTGTAAATGCACAATTGAATAAAAAAGCGATATTTTTATTTATGATTTCCTTTGCAATTATGACGCCTTTGGGAACGTTACTTTCGGATATTTTCCCCGTTTTAAAAGATTATTACACCGAAATTACTGCCATTGTCATTGGAATTTTGTTCCATATTTCCTCAACTATAATTTTTGAAAGCAGCGAAGGACACAAATTTAATATTGCCAAAATTTCAATGATTATTTTAGGAATTGCAATGGCTTATTTTATTTAATTTGGGCGTGACCTCGTTTAGAACGTTATTAGGTAGGTGACAATTTTCGTTAAACGAGGTCGGGCTTTACGTTGCAAGTCCTCGTCAAGTTCCGCTTCGCTACACTTGTCTGTGGGCTTTACACTGCAATCCCTCACGCGAAAAAAAACTGCAATTGCACAAAATTACAATAGTCCTTTCAATAAAAACTTTGTAACTTTGAACTTCAATCTTTGAACCTGAAAAAATGACATTTATAAAAACCACCGAACAAACCTCAAAATACGAACATTTAGAAAAAATGTCGGTTCAGGAATTGTTATTTAATATCAATCAGGAAGATAAAACTGTACCTTTTGCTGTTGAAAAAGCATTGCCACAAATTTCACTTTTGGTTACTCAAATAGTAGCTAAAATGCAATTGGGAGGACGACTTTTTTATATTGGTGCAGGAACTTCTGGTAGGTTAGGAATTGTTGATGCGTCAGAATGTCCGCCAACTTTCGGAGTGCCTTTTGATTTGGTAAATGGAATCATTGCTGGTGGTGACAAAGCCATTCGCAAAGCGGTTGAAAATGCCGAAGATAATCCAACACAAGCCTGGATTGATTTGCAAGAACATTCCATTTCTGAAAATGATGTTGTCATTGGAATTGCGGCTTCAGGAACTACACCTTACGTTATTGGAGGTTTGAAAGCGTGCAATGAAAATAATATTATTACAGGTTCAATTTCTTGTAATGCAGAAAGTCCGCTTTCGCAAACAGCAAAATTCCCAATAGATGTGGTAGTTGGTCCCGAATTTGTAACCGGAAGTTCAAGAATGAAAGCAGGAACAGCGCAAAAATTAGTGCTGAATATGATTTCAACGGCAACAATGATTCAATTAGGAAAAGTCAAGGGAAATAAAATGGTTGATATGCAATTGAGCAACAGCAAATTAGTGGATCGTGGCGTAAAAATGATTATGGGCGAAATTCCTGTAACTTATGAAATTGGTGCAGAATTATTAGAAAAATATGGAAGCGTTAGAAAAGCAGTTGACCATTATTTAAATAAAAATAAGTAAGATGAAAACAGACAAAGACCTATTGAACAAAGGAATAAAATTTTTGACAATTGCATTACCTTGTCTATTTATAGGTCCTGCGATTATTCATTTTGGTTTTATAAACAAGCTACAACCCACATTTTATTTGATATTAGGAATTGGAATCGCCATTTGTATTACAGCAATGGTATTAATGTTTTTAGGTTTAAATACAATAATGAAAAGCCTTTTCGGCAAATAAATGGAAAACTTAATTCACATTCATAAGACTTTTGAAAAAGTCATTTCTATAAATAAAAGAGTCAACAATCGAGAGTTTGAAGGTTGTGTTTTCAAAAATTGCGATTTCTCAAATAGTGATTTTTCAAGTAATACATTTATCGATTGCGAGTTTTTCGATTGCAATCTTTCAATGACCAATTTGAGAGGAACAGGATTGAAAACAGTTGATTTTATTAATTGTAAATTGCTTGGAATATTATTCAATGAATGTGATGATTTTTTATTTAACGTCAGTTTTGAAGAATGCGTTTTAGATTATGCCTCGTTTGCGAATAAAAAAATGTTGAAAACAAAATTTATGAACTCGTCATTGAAAGAAGTAACTTTTATCGGTGCAAATTTATCGAATTCTGTTTTTGAGAATAGCAATCTGGAAGGTGCTATTTTTAATGATACGCAATTGGCAGCTGCTGATTTTACGTTGGCGCAAAATTTCAAAATTGACCCAGAATTTAATCCGATGCGTAAAGCAAAATTTTCGACGCAGGGAATCGTTGGATTATTGGATAAATATGATATTAAAATTGAGTAATATGAGTATATCTGATTCTTATTTAGAAAGTGCTAAAAGCCAATTTTTATATTATAAAACATTGGGTGAAAAAGCAATAAATCAATTGACAGAAGAACAACTTTTTATTTCAACAAATGAAGATTCCAATAGTATTGCAACAATTGTGAAGCATATTTCAGGAAATATGCTTTCACGCTGGACTGATTTTTTTACTTCTGATGGTGAAAAAGAATGGCGTAATCGTGATAGTGAGTTTGAAGAAACTATAAAAACAAAAGAGGAACTAATGATTTTTTGGAATAAAGGTTGGGATTGTTTTTTTGAATTACTTTTCTCTTTAAAACCAGAACAATTATCTGAAATTATTTATATTAGAAATGAAAAACACACAGTAATTGAAGCAATTAATAGACAATTAGCGCATTATCCATATCATATTGGACAAATTGTTTTTTATGCTAAACAATTAAAAAATAGTGAATGGGAAAGTTTATCAATAAAGAAGAATAAATCAAAGAATTAGAATGATGAAAAATTCTCTAAAGATAAAAAAGGATGAAATTGTAGAGAAAATATAATAAAGTACTAAAATAACTAGCCCTGATGGAAGGGAAAATCCCGAGCTTTTTTGCGAGGATTTGGAATGACAGCAGGAAATAGCTTCAAAAAAAAAAAAAAATGAAAAAAATAATATTCTTCGTCTCATTATTGATTTTGACTTCGTGTTATGATGTGGAACGGAATTGCAAAGATTTTAGAACTGGCAAATTTCAGTTTGATTTTGTCTTAAATGGCGTTAAGAAAACAACAGTTTTTGAGCGTTCAGAAAAGTATCAAATAGAGACTTACGAAGGTAAAACCGACACAGCAACGGTGCGTTGGGTGAATGATTGCGAGTTTGTATTGCAGAAATTACACCCAAAAAATATGCAAGAAAAAAAAGCAATAAGCATGAGAATAGTGTCAACTACGAAAAATTCTTATACCTTTGAATTTGGAATAATTGGAAGTGATGAAAAGCAAAAAGGAATTGCTAAAAAACTTTAAATTATAAAAATTTTAATTCATAAATCATTCTTTACAACTAAATAAATGGAAGTTTTTTTAAACCCAAGTGCTTGGATAGCCTTATTAACATTGACTTTTTTAGAAATCGTATTGGGAATTGATAATATAATTTTTATTTCGATTGCGACAGGGAAATTACCTGCCGAAAAAAGAAAACGAGCTACAAAAATTGGAATGTTTTTGGCGATGTTTATGCGTATTGCACTATTAATGGGGATTTCTGTGTTAATAGCTATGAAAGAATCCTGGTTTACATTTGATTATAGTTGGTTTTCGGCAAAAATTACTGGTCAAAGCTTGATTTTATTGTTCGGAGGATTGTTTTTATTGTACAAAAGTACCAATGAAATTCGCGAAAAAGTCGAGGAAAAAGGGCAAGAGGAGAAAGAATTGGGAAAAGCAGCAACCAAGTCCTTTTCAAATGTGATTATGCAAATAATTTTGATTGATATTGTATTTTCTTTCGATAGTATTTTGACTGCTGTAGGAATGACAAATGGTGTTGAAGGTGCCATTTATATAATGATTACGGCGGTTGTAATATCTGTTTTGATTATGATGCAATTTGCTGTTCCAGTTGGGATTTTCGTAAATAATCATCCTTCTATTCAAATATTAGGATTAACATTTTTAGTATTAATTGGGTTTATGCTAATTACGGAATCTGCACATTTAGCGAATGCTTCCTTTTTTGGAACTCATGTTGATGTGGTGCCAAAAGGCTATTTGTATTTCGCCATTTCCTTCTCGTTACTGGTAGAGGTTTTAAATATGAAAATGAATAAAAATAAGAAATAAAAAAAGCCACTCTAAAGTGACTTTTCTGTTTAAAATAATGTTATTTGTCCGTCGTCATCAAGTTGAATTTCCGAATCATTAATGTTTGTTTCTTCCACTTCAATTTCCTCTGGAATTACTTCTTCGGGGGCTTCATACGGCAAAGATTCCAATAAATTTACCTGTTTTACTTTATCAGTTGTCAATTGATTTCCAAGTGCTTTAAAGCCTTTTACAGCAATGAAAGACTCAATATCAACGGTTAAATTTTCTTTTTGAACTCCTTTAATTTTATTGAAAATTAATTCTGCAACCGGTCGATAATCCGTTGAAACGATTTCCAATTGTGAATTTGGATGTTCCGTAATGAAAATTTCTTCCTTGTTTTCAACTTCGACTAAGAAACGTTTTATAAAATAACGCTCTTTTTCTCCATCATAATAAATAGCGGAAATAGG
>CANFVB010000030.1 GCA_947450355.1 Bacteroidota bacterium | reverse complement strand
GCAAACATCCAGTTCCAAAGATCTTTCAGATTGCTGTTTTGAGGTGTATGCGTCATTTCATCTACTTGTTGAATTCCGATTACATCGGTAGCACTTTCACCACCTGACAACGTATTGTCGGAAGCAATTTCACCCATTAAAACATTGATGTAAGAAGATTGAAGCAAATCATAGGCTGCAATTAACGCACTATCATAATCTGCTTTTGAATTAAAATAATTCTCAGAATCGATAGAATAAACTGGGGTTCTATCTACAAAATTGTCGGAACAAGAAATGCTGATTGTTGCAAAAAGTGCAATGGCTATACTTGATTTTATAATATATTTTTTCATCTTTCTAATATTAAAAATTAACATTTATACCCATCATATAGGTTTTTGGAGTTGGATAAAATCCGTAATCAATTCCACCACCAATTGGCGAACCATCTGTGGCAGCTGGGTCAAAACCTCTGTATTTAGTGAAAGTATATACATTATTAACCCCTGCGTACAATCTCAATTTGCTGATTTTGAATTTTTCTGATAACGTTTTATTCAAAGTATAACCCAATTGAATATTTTGGATTCTTAAGAATGAAGCGTCTTCAACAAAATAGTTAGAAAGCACATTGTTGTTTGTTGCACCCGTCGTAACTCTTGGAACGATATTACTTGTTCCTTCGCCAGTCCATCTTCCTAAAACATAGTTAGAACGGTTTACATTTGCCAAAGTTCTTTCGTAATTACGAACCATTTCGTTTCCAATTGAAGCGTAAGAATAGGCTACAAAATCGAAATTTTTATAATTAAAATTAAGATTCAATCCCATTGTGAAATCGGCAATTGGACTTCCTAAATCTGTTCTATCTTTTAAATCGATAACACCATCGCCATTCAAATCTTTATAGCGAATATCTCCAGGTGAAGTTGCAGCACCTAAAGCCGCTTGAGACGGATGTGCATCAATTTCAGCTTGATTTTGGAAAATACCGTCTGTTTGGTATCCTAAGAAATAACCTATTGCATGACCAACTTCCATTCTTGATGGTGCTGGTTGGCTTACTCCGAAACTACCACCTTCAATAAAACCAGTGCTGTTATCCACTTTTGTAACTTTATTTTTAAGAGTAGTTACATTATATGAAATTCCAAATTTGAAATCATCCGATACTTTATCTTTATAATTAATAGCAAATTCTAATCCTTCATTTACAACCGAACCTGCATTAATTGTTGGTGCTCCAGAACCCGGCGCATAAACACCAGTTATTCCTGAAACTGGGATGTTTCCAATTAATAAATCATTACGAGTGTCTTTGAAATAATCAAAAGTCACATCAATTTTATTGTTTAATACTTTGGCATCAAAACCAAAATCTAATTTTTCATCAGCTTCCCACTTAATTTTCGGATTTGGAATTACTCCAATAGCAACTCCATTTACTAAACTGTTATCAAAAACATACGTTCCTTCCCCGTTTAAGTTACCGACGTAAGCATTATTTCCAATTTTATCATTTCCTAACAATCCCCAACTGGCTCTTATTTTAAAGAAATTGATAACTCCTGATTTGTTAAAGAAATTTTCATCGGAAAGAATCCAACCACCTGTAAAAGATGGGAAAACTGCAACTCTGTTATCAGGTCCAAATTTTGTAGAAACATTTCTTGCAACCATAGCAGAAAACAAATATTTTCCTTTGAAGTCATATTCAAATCTTCCAAAATGCGTTAATCTTCGCTCATCATATCCATAAGAACCAACATCACGAGCACCAGCAGCACTTGTTCCTAAAGCCAAAGCTATATCAGCATTGTCCCAAGAATTGTTTGGCACATCATAACCCGTTGCAAAAAGTCCAGAACCAAATTCTTTGTAAACTGTTTGACCAATAGTCAATTTAAATTTATGATTTTCTTTAAATGTATTTTCATAAACACCAAAAGCATCAAAAGTATAATCATTGTCATTTATTGTATTTTGATTTACACTGCTTCGAGTAACATCAAAAACTTTTCCACCGTAATTAACTTGTTTGTTAAAAGTTTTACCTTTACTGTTTCCAGTATTAAAACCAACTCTCGATGTTACTTTAAAATGCTTTACAACATCGTAATCTAAAGTAACCCCACCGTTTAATTTCTTAAGTTTATAATCGTTATAGGTATTTTCAATTTGAGCCAAAGGGTTGATTATTTCAATTCCGTAACCAGTTGTACTTGGCACTAAAGTAAAATCACCATTAGCATCTCGTGGCGTTAATGTTGAAGGAGTATTAATGGCATTAAATAATACGGAACCCAAACCTCTTTCATTCAAGGAGTTTCTACCTATGAAAGTATAAACTACATTGGCAGATAATTTGAATTTATCAGATAAATCAGCACCTAAAGACAAACGCGCAGTATTTCTTTTATATTCTGATTTTCCTGCACCAATAATTCCTTGTTGGTTCATATCGGAACCACTAAAAGAGTATGTAATTTTATCAGAACCTCCAGAAATAGAGAAATCATTACTAACAATTGGAGCTTTACTGAAAACTTCATTTTGCCAATTTGTACCTTTTCCTAAACCAGTAACAATTGGGTATGGCAATGCTTGTCCGCCATTTCCATAACTTTCATTAAGTAAAAGAGCATAATCTGTAGCATTAAGCAAATTGATTTTTTTGGTTGTTTCTTGCGAACCGATATAGGAATTGTAAGTCACCTTAGTTTTTGCATTTTTCTTACCCGATTTAGTCGTAATTAAAATTACACCATTTGCACCAATTGTACCATAAATTGCTGCTTGAGCATCTTTTAAAACGGTAATACTTTCAACATCATTTGGATTAATAATTCCTAAATCACCTTGATAACCATCAACAATTACTAAAGGAGCATTATTTAAATTGGTAGAAATTCCACGAATTCTAATATCTAAACCAGCACCAGGAGAACCAGACTGAGCGGAAACTGAAACACCAGCAACAGTTCCTTGCAAAGCTTGTTCTATTTTAATAGGTTTTAATTCGTCAATTGTTTTACTTGAAACTACTGTTACAGAGCCAGTTACATCTCGTTTCTTTTTGGAACCGTAACCAATAACGACAATCTCTTCTAAAGATTCAGAAACGGCTTGCATTTCTATTGTAATATTTTGAGATTTCGTTACTTTAAGCTCATACTTTTTATAGCCAATAAAGCTAAAAATAAGTTTTGAACCAGAAGGGACTTTAGAAAATTTGAAATTTCCATCAACATCAGTAGTAAAAAATTGAGATGTGTTTTGGATTTCTACATTTACACCTACTAAAGGAGTATTTGATTTTGAATCGATTACTTTTCCACTAATTTCTACCATTTGGGAATAGCCCAACGTAGAAATTAAAATAAAAGTGATTAGTAATAATTTTGATTTCATAATAATAATTTGGTTTGTTTTAAGAAATATAAAAATATTGTTAACGAATGAGATAAAATTAAAAAGAACCACAACAAAAAACATACACTTGAAAAAAAACTTATGATTAATCTTAATACTGTAAATTAATCAATGATAAAAAGCTTTTACAAAAAATGATATTGAATAAAAAGATTGAAAAAAGATTCAGCACAACGCCAATTTTATATTTTGTTGTGGCGATGTATAGTTAAATTAAGATTAAAAGAATTGATTATATGGATAAAATATACTCTACAAGCCCTTGTTCATGCGATAATTCCATTTTTTTACGCAATCGATAGCGTTTTATCTCAACACTACGAACAGAAATACTAATTAAAGGAGCGACTTCTTTTGAGGAAAGATTCAATCGAAGATAGGCGCAAAGTCTCAAATCATTTGGAGTAAGCGACGGATGAGCTAATTTAACTTTCTTCAAAAAGTCTTTATCCGCATTATCAAAAGCTTCTTTAAAAACATTCCACGAATCTTCTTCAGAGATATTTTTGGTGATATTCGTAATTACCGATTTGATACTTTTAGAACCTTCATCAGAAGTGTTTTTTAAATCTTCTTTAATCAAAGTCAACAATTCATCTTTCTTAATTAAGCTCATTGTAGAAACTGCTAATTCCCTATTTTTAGTGTCAACATCTTGCGAAAGTTGCTCATTTCTAACTTTCATAAGTTCCTGAGAATTTTCTAATTCTTTAATTTCAAGTAATAAATTATTTTCCTCAATTAGCTTTTCTCGTTGTTTGTTATAATATTTTTTATAGGCTTTATTGATAAAATGAGCCATAATCATAATTACAATTATATAAAAAATAATCGCAAAATTTGTGGCGTACCAAGGTTTTAGAATTACAAAAGTATAAAAAGCCATATTTTCAGGTGATGAGTTTGCAATTTTTGCTCTTACTTTAAAAGTGTATTCACCTGGAGATAAATTTTTGAAATTGACCGTTGATTTTGCATTCCATTCACTCCATTCGTCCTGAACTCCTTCTAATAAATATTGGTATTCGGCATTTATATATTTATTATATTCAGGTACGGTATAATTGAATGTAACATTATTTTCAGCATATTTAAACTCTCCTGGTGCAGAAATTGAAGCACTAAAAGACTGTTCATTTAATTTATTAATGCTAATGTTTGAAATGGAAACAGTATAGTTTTTAAAACTTAAATCATTGATATTCATTGTGTAATATCCATCCGTAGTTCCAATAAGATAGCCGTAATTGGAAAGTTGGGCAATGTTTTCAAAACCTGACATTGAATTTGTCAATGCAGAAGGAATTGGAATAGTATTTTGTTTTAAATCAGAACTCAATTTACTTAAAGTAAAATAGTGAATATAATTTTTTGAAAACAACCAGATTTTATTGGAATTATCAACAATCATTTTCCCTGAAGTATATTCATCTTTTTCAAAAACAGAACTCAATAATTTATCTTTTTCAAATTCTTTTGATGCTGTATTTAATTTGAAAATACCTTCTTTGTAAGCATAGTAAATCACATTATTGAATTTCACCAAACTTGCATTTTTCCCTTTTGTAGGTGATTGATAGGTTACAAATTTATTTGTTTTTAACAGTTTGTCATCTAATTTTAATCGAAAAACTCCTTTGTATTCGTGGCTTACATAAACATCTAAAGAGTTGGTAATTTCAAAATACCGAGAAGAGTAGTCAAATCCAGAAATTTTATTTCTAAAAACCCATCGGTTATTTACCTTTTCTAAAACAGAAATACCGTAATAATTCCCTTGTAAAAGCAAGTTATTATGGTTTGGAACAGTTGAGAATTTCCAGGTTCCAGATTTAGAAAATATAGGTGTTGCATTTCCATTTTCAACAATAAAAGTACCTGAATCGTGACCACAAAAAAGTGTGCCTGCATTTTCATATAAAGACCAAACCTGCCCTTTTGTTCCGCTTACAAATTGAAATTCGTCATTTGTGCCAAAATTTTTAAAGAACAAACCTTGATTGGTTCCTATATATAATTTTCCGTTGTGAGAAACAGAAGCATAAACGGTTCCTAACATTCCTGTATTATCAGAAAAACTTTTCACTGGCGATTGAATATTGATACAGTTTATTCCGTTGTCTAAGCCAATCCATAAATTTTTATCAGAGTCTTCAAACAACGACAATACGGTATTGTTGCTTAAACCTTTATTTTGAGTGATATGGTATTTTACTTTACCGTCTTTTGATAAAATATAAATTCCATTGGAAACTGTGCCTAATGCAAAACTTCCGTCAGATAGAATTTTACTACTGTAAATGGTATTTGAAGTAATTGCTGAATCGGCATCGATAGAAGACTTGGTTACATTTTCACCAATTAATTTAAAAAGTCCATTGGATTGAGTTTGAATTAATAATCCTTCATTAGTTGAAAACACAGATACTATTCTATTATTTTTAAAAACTGGATTATTAGAAATCAACTTACTTTTTCCATTTTCAATTTCATATAGTCCTTCATTAATGGTTTGAAAATAAATAGAATTATTAGTTCTAAACGATTTCACAATACCATTTTCAGGAGTAATAATATTAAATTTTCCTGTTTTAGTATCGTAAATAAAAATCTTATTTAGAGATTGAAAAATAACCCATTGATCATAATTAAGGATATTCCAAAATTGTTCATCATCTTGGATTTTATTTTTTATAGATTTACTAAGGGAAGTGTATTGTAATTGACCATTAGATTGACGAACCCAATACCCAAATTCCATATAGCAACCAGTATAAATTTTATTGTCAATTACTTTTACCGAACGAATAATTGTTTCATTTGGCGATGGATATAAGGCCCAATTTGACCCATTATATTCTAAAAGACCTTCATTATTGGCAAAGAAAATAAAGTTGTTTTTATCCTGCGATATCATCCAATTTTGATTTCCTGCGCCATAAGTAGTTGGATTGTATTTTACAATTGGCGGTAATTCCTGACAGAAAGAAAAAGTAGTACTAAGAAATAGAAGCACAAACAGAAATTGTGTAAATTTAATTTTTGCCATTTAATGTAGGGATTAAGGTAAATTCAGTTATAAAGATAATAAAACAATTACAAAAGACAAATAAATTGGTAATAAGCAAAAAAACACGCTCTTTTCAGAACGTGTTTTTAACATTAAAACTAAAATCTAAACTTATTTTCTAACAATTCTTGAAGTTGATGAAACACCACCAATTATTGTTTTTACAACATAAACTCCTGTTTGAAGGTTTGCAATATCTATAGTAACTGAATTACTATTAGGTTTTTTAGTTAGTACTTCTTGTCCTAAAACATTAAATAAAGAAACACTTTCAACAGTATTTTTTGCTTCAATTGTGAAAACTGAAGAAGTTGGGTTTGGATACATTTTTACTTTTGAAGTTTCAAAAGAAGAAAGTCCCAATAAAGGCTGCCCGTAACTTACATTGTCAAAATAATACGTTGCTTCAACTGCATTTAGTACAGTAGGAATAAAATTAAAAAATATTGAAGCTTTATCATAAATAAAAGTTGAATCGTACGGCGCTGTAGCAGGCGTAGTAAAATCAAACATCAATGTTTCCCATCCTTGCAGAGTTGTAATAACATCTTGCTCAACATAATGATTTACATTTGCGTGATCTTCAACTTTCAATCTTACTTTGATACCAGACGCTGGTGTCCAAACTTTAACATACATTTTTTTATTAACTGCAGAAAATGGAACCGCAGAACTGAATCCAAATGCTCCAGCCCCCATAGTAGTTCCAGCCCATCCTTCGGCACCTGCTGTTTTGACAACTTTCATTACAGTATTACTTGAATCAGTAGGGTCTACTACTTTAGTTGAAACATTACCACCAAAATCTGTCATAGTATAGTCTGTAGCAGTACCTTCAAATGTTACAGGCAAATTAATTTGCAATAAACATACATTTGGACATGAACCTCCACAATCTACTCCAGTTTCGTTACCGTTTTGAATACCATCAGTACATGATGGTGCAACTCCTTGCTTTGTGAATTTAAAACGCCACCATCCATTACTTATTTGAATATCTAAAGTTAATAAAGCGCTAGTAATAGAAGTTATTTTATATGTAATAGAAGCTGGGGCTCCACTAGGCGAAGTAAGTTCTCCACCGTTGAATGCTTTAGGAAGTCCTAAATATGCACCAACACCAGTTAAGGTTACTGTATTGTCCGTAGTATTTACAGACCATGTTGCAGGATTTGAACCATTGTGTGGTGCAACTGGCACTCCACATGCATCTGCTCCTCCTTGCCATGGTTCAAGCCAAGTATCTGCTCCTAATACGTTACTAAATGCTCCATTTGCATTAAATACATAAGTATCATCAAACAAACAAGCCCTTGTAGCAACATCACCAATACTATTAGACCACCAACCAATGTCACCTTGCGTTGGACCAACACCAAGAGATCCTGCCTGAGGTGTTAATTTCCATGTTCCATCAAGTGATTGTGAAAATCCAAATGAACTTATCATAAGGACTAATAAAAAAGTAATTTTTTTCATGATTTTTTATTGTTTAGTTAATAATCAAATTTATAAATGTTTCTTGTAATATTATTATCATTGAAGTATATAAAAACTATACACAACTAATAATCTTAAAATAAATTTTAAAAACAAGTAATATCAGATATAACAAGAGTTAAAGTTTTTAAATATCAACATTTTTATTCAATTATAAACTGATTTTATTTATAGTTTGTTGTGGTAATGTAAAGGTAAACTATTACGATTTCGTGATTTATCAATAAAAATCATCTAACAAATTGAATAAACATATAAAAATGATTAATTAAAAAAAAAATAGCGCGTTACTTTCAAATAATCAAAAAAATTGGAAATAATTGTAAAATTAACAGTTTAACTTTTGTTAGAAGTTTACCAAGCGATAATTAATTATCTTTGCAATCATTTAAAATAAAACATGATTACAACTGATATTTCACAACTCGAACCTAAGAAAAATATTATTATAAAAGGAGCTCAAGTGCACAACTTGAAAAACCTTGATGTTGCTATTCCTCGCAATAAATTAGTGGTTATTACTGGATTGTCAGGTTCTGGGAAATCGAGTTTAGCTTTTGACACTTTATATGCCGAAGGACAACGCCGTTATGTTGAAAGTTTATCGTCTTATGCACGTCAATTTTTGGGCAGATTAGACAAGCCAAAAGTTGAATATATCAAAGGAATCGCACCTGCAATTGCAATTGAACAAAAAGTAAATACTACCAATGCACGTTCAACTGTAGGAACTTCAACCGAAATTTATGACTATTTAAAGCTATTATTTGCAAGAATTGGCAAAACCTATTCTCCAATTTCTGGATTGGAAGTAAAGAAAAATACGGTATCGGATGTAATAAATACAGTGAAGTCATTAGAAATCGATAGCAAATGGCTCCTCCTCGCTCCTATTCATTTAGAAAAAGGCAGAGTTTTAGAAGATAAATTAAAAGCATTATTACAACAAGGATTTGCAAGGATTTTGGTTAAAAATGAGATGATTCGTTTGGACGAAATCGACGCACATTCTTTAGACAAAAAAGAAGTTTTACTGATAATTGATAGAATTGTTATCAAAGATGAAGAAGATTTTTACAATCGTCTTGCCGATGCGGTACAAACTGCTTTTTATGAAGGCAAAGGAATTTGCTTTTTACAAGAAGTTGCAACAAATAAACGATTTAATTTCAGTAATAATTTTGAATTAGATGGCATTTCGTTTTTAGAACCCAATGTTCATTTGTTCAGTTTTAATAATCCTTACGGAGCTTGTCCTGTATGTGAAGGTTATGGAAGCGTTATTGGAATTGATGAAGAATTGGTAATCCCAAATACAGCTTTGTCTATTTATGAAAATGCAATTTATGCGTGGCGTGGAGAAAGTATGGGCTGGTATCGGGACGAGTTGGTCAACAATGCCTACAAATTTGATTTTCCAATTCATAAACCGTATTACCAATTATCTGATGCAGATAAAGCAGTTCTTTGGAGCGGAAACAAGTATTTTACTGGTCTGAATCCTTTTTTTAAGGAGCTAGAAGATAAAAATTATAAAATTCAAAATCGGGTAATGTTGTCAAGGTATCGTGGTAAAACAAAATGCCATTCTTGCAAAGGAAAACGCCTCAGAATTGAAGCTTCCTATATTAAAATTGGAGAAAAAACAGTTTCTGATTTGGTTGATTTGTCCATCAAAAAACTGGTAACTTTCTTTGAAAAATTAGAATTAAATGATTTTGATCAAAAGGTTGCAAAACGACTTTTAATTGAAATAAATGGTCGATTAAAATTTTTAGTTGATGTAGGGTTGGATTATTTAACATTAAACAGAAATTCCGCTACATTATCTGGAGGCGAATCGCAACGCATTAATTTGGCAACTTCTTTGGGGAGTAGTTTGGTTGGTTCTATGTATATATTGGACGAACCAAGCATTGGATTACATCCAAAAGACACGGAAAGATTGATAAAAGTGCTACTTTCACTTAGAGATTTGGGAAATACGGTAATCGTTGTTGAACACGATGAAGATATTATGAAAGCCGCCGATATGATTATCGATATTGGTCCTGAAGCCGGAACTCACGGTGGAGAATTGGTTGCACAAGGAACTTTTGAAGAAATTCTAAAATCTGATTCGCTAACAGCTAAGTATTTAAATGGAAATTTAGAAATTGCTGTGCCAAGAATCCGAAGAAAATGGGGAACTTATATCGAAATTTTAGGAGCCCGAGAAAATAATTTGCAAAATGTAGATGTCAAATTTCCTTTGGAAGTTTTAACTGTAATTACAGGCGTTTCAGGCAGTGGAAAAAGTACTTTAGTAAAGAAGATTTTATTTCCTGCAATGCAAAAGAAATTAGACGGTATTGGAGAAAAAGCGGGTCAATTTACAGAAATGCAAGGCTATTATCACAAAATTAGGCACATTGAATATGTCGATCAAAATCCAATTGGTAGAAGTTCCCGTTCAAATCCTGTTACCTATATTAAAGCGTATGATGACATTCGAGATTTGTATGCTAAAGAAAAATTATCAAAAATTCGAGGGTATCAGCCCAAACATTTCTCATTTAATGTTGATGGAGGTCGCTGTGAAGCCTGTAAAGGCGAAGGTTCTATAAATGTAGAAATGGTTTTTATGGCAGATGTGCAATTGCCTTGCGATGCTTGTAACGGAAAACGTTTTAAAAAAGAAGTTCTTGAAGTTTATTTTGAAGGAAAAAATATTGACAACATTTTGACAATGACAGTTGATGATTCTTTGGAGTTTTTCAAAGCAGCAAATCTTACCAAAATAGTTCAAAAACTACAACCTTTGCAAGATGTGGGATTGGGATATGTCCAATTGGGGCAATCCTCTTCCACACTTTCTGGTGGTGAAGCGCAACGTATCAAGTTGGCGTCGTTTCTTGTAAAAGGAAGTACAAAAGACAAAGCATTGTTTGTTTTTGATGAACCAACTACAGGATTGCATTTTCACGATATTAAAAAATTACTGACTTCTTTTGATGCTTTAATCGACAAAGGACATTCTATAATTGTGATTGAACACAATTTAGATATGATAAAATGTGCAGATTACATTATAGATTTAGGTCCTGAAGGTGGAGAAAATGGTGGTCAAATATTAGCCGTCGGTACGCCCGAAGAAATCATTAAAAACAAAGCATCTATTACGGGGAAATACTTAAAGGAAAAATTATAATGTTCAATTTGTAACTTTTAAGACATTAAAGGTTATAAAAAATTCTATTTATTGTTATATTTGATGCTAAATACTGAATTTATGAAACGAAAATTACTTTTATTTGCATTGCTCCTAATTCAATTTTTAGGATTTTCTCAACGGTACAGATATACAAACACACTTTATCCAGCTTCAACCATAACGCAAAATGTGGTTTATGGAACCGCACCTTCAGTTGACGGACTGGGAACCGTTGAATCTAGTACTACGACACAAAATTTATTGATGGATGTCTATAAACCAGAAGGAGACACCTTTACAAATAGACCCGTAATAATTTTTGCCCATGCCGGTGGATTTTTCTCAGGAAGTAGAAATGTAGATGACATGATGGCTTTTTGTGATTATTTTGCCCGAAAAGGATATGTCACAGCCACAATCGATTACAGATTAGGTTTTAGTTTCACAGATAATATTGTATTACACTCAACAAGAGCCGTTTATAGGGGATTACAAGACGGTAGAACTGCTGTTCGATATTTTAGAGCCAACGCAGCAACGTATGGAATCGACCCTAATAAAGTGTATTTTGTTGGAAGCAGCGCTGGCGCATTTATGGCTTTGCATAGTATTTATTTAGATCAAATTTCTGAGAAACCTGCTGAAGCTGGAACAAATCCTTACACAAACATTACTGCTCCATTTTCTCATATCGCCCCAGATTTAGGCGGTTTAGACATTGGCGCTAATCTCAGTTTCAATGGAAAACCCGATGCTGTAATTTCGATGTGGGGAGCAATTCAAAGCACCAATTTAATTACTTCAAACAACAACACGCCCGTTTTTCTGATTCATGGAGAAGCAGATACAACGGTTCCTTTCAATACTGGTAGCCCTTTTGGCTATACTACTCTTCCACAAGCTGATGGAAGTAACCCAATTAACACAAAATTGAATTTGTTGAATTTCACTAATAAAGAAACCTATTTTGTGCCAGGCGTTGGACATGAATTTTATGGCGTTGCCAATGGAACTTGGACAAACGGAACTGGCGGAAATACCTATTTGCCAATTGTACAAGATCGCTCAACTTCATTTTTGTGGAAACAACACAAGCCAACCGCAAATTACACCTCTATTTCAAATACTTTAACGGTTAATTTCACAGATACAAGCTCGGGTGCAACTTCTTGGTTTTGGGATTTTGGCGATGGCACAAACAGTACTTTACAAAATCCTACGCATACTTTTTCAACTTCAGGAAACTATTCTGTAACCTTATATATTGAAAATTCAAACAAAAGCTGGGACGAAATTAGCCGTCCAATTACGCTGTCAACAATGGGATTAGCGGACAATTCAAAAGGATTATTCCAACTATATCCAAACCCTACAAATGCTATTGTAACGATTTCATTAGCAAAAACAGCTTCAAAAGTGAGCTACCAAATTATTGATTATTCAGGGAAAATAGTTCTTGAACAGGAACTTTCCAACAGCCAATTATTTAATATAAATGTTGAAAATTTGGAAAGTGGATTGTATTTTATTAAAATAACAATGGACGAAACTGTTGGTTTTGCAAAAATAATTAAAAACTAGTTTTAAAATTTAATTTTTGGGCGTTCCCAAAAGGGCCGGGCTTTCCGTTACAATCCAAGCTAAAAAGCTTGGGATTTTCTCTTCAATCCCTAACGCAAATCTCGGATATATTTAGATTTTAGATTTCATCAACATTCAAAAAAAGTCTTCGTAATGAAGCTTTTTTTGTTTATTCAATTACGATTTTATTGGTAAATCTTTTATTTCCCGAAACAATAACAGCGAGATACATTCCTTTACTAAAATCAGCAACAGCAATAGATTCCGTTTGTTTTGCTTGTTCAAATGTTTTAGAAAAAACGGTCTTTCCTTGTAAATCGACTAAGCTAAAAGTGTACTTTCTATCTAGTTTACCACAATTGATATTCAAAAAGTCTTTCGTAGGGTTAGGAAAAAAACTCCCTTGAAAACCTGCTTCAAATTCTTCATTGGACATAGAAGTATCTACAACGGCGAAATGCAACATCGCTCCTATTGCGGCTTTGGCAAAGTTATAATTATAGGTAGGATCCATATAAATCAAAAAATCTGAGGTCGTATGTTTGTGTGTCGTTTCATTTTTTTCAAAGAAACCGGTAATAATTTCATTGTTGCTTTGAAACGGCATATAATCCGAGGAATACGCACGATCCATAAAAGTACTCAAAGGCGAATACAAACCAACACAGGTAATTAATTCATTCGTAATTGTGTTAGATGCTGCATTATTTGTAGTTGGTGTAGAAGTATCATTTTCACACGTAATAATATTATTAACCAATCCTGCAACTCCACCAACTTCATCTAAATTGAAAACTAATTTAATATTCATTTTTGGAGTAGTACTATTCACAACTGAAGTAACAAAATGCTGACTTCCTTTTAAACCGTCTTCTTCTCCACTAAAATTGATGAATTTTATGGAATATTGCGTTGGAATATTTTGCAATAATCTGGCAACTTCCAAAATACAAACCAATCCGCTTCCATTATCATTTGTTCCAGTACCGTTCAATGAATCATAATGTCCATCAATAATCACGAAAGTATTTGGATAAACTGTACCAATTTTAGTTACAATTAGATTCTTGCAAACAGCGGTAGAACCAGTATAAGTATAAGAATCTTCGGTAATTTGACTTGCAGTGTAGCCATAACTCAAATACTTATTTTTCAACCAAGTCAACGTATTATCAAGAGCAACAGTACCTCGACGTTTTACACCTAGACTTTCATATTCAGTTAAATTTGATAAAACGGTAGTACTTGAACATTGGTTTACAACAGCAGCATAATTTGCATTAAAAACCTGAGCGTTAACTTGATAAATAGGAAATACAAAAATCGAAATTATTACTAAATATGTACAAAAAGCCTTCATTGATTTGGATGTATTTCAAATTATGAAGCGAATATACTAAAGCGGGGATGAATTTTCAATAAAACGTTAGTTAAAAAACGAGATTAAAATTTTACTTTAGTTATAAATTTATCGAAAATTTCACTCATTTCAATAGAAATATTCAATTTATAATTCAATAAACCATAAATTGATGTTATTAAAATAGATTTTAAAACAATATTTAGTATTGGATGAAAGTCAAAATCCCAAAAATAAAACATGAAAAAAACAAGGGTTATTATTCCAAATGAATAAACTGTTTTAATTGAAAATGGGAACAAATTCATTTTCCAGAACACAAAAAACACTTTAATTGAATTATAAATAATTACAGCAATTAAAGTAGCTAAAGCCGCACCAACAATACCGTAAATCGGAATTAATATCATGTATAAACCAATCATTAAGGCAACCAATAGAAATCCGAAAAATAAAAACCATCGATAATATTTTGTATTTAATATAATTGCAGCGTTGTTTCCAATAATCATATCATAGAATTTAGATAATCCAATTAGAAAAACAACCGCTATTCCACCCGAATATTCTTGAGGAATTAACTGATATAGTTCTTTACAATTCAGGAAAATACCAAGCATAATCAAACCCCCAAAAACTTGAAGATTTATGGCGCTTTTTTTATACAAAGCATCGAGTTCTTCAAGCTTATTTTCGTTTAATAATTGAGCCGTAACAGGATAAATAATTTGCATCATCGCCCGACTTGGAACTGCAATAACCATCGCAATAAAAACTGCGACGGAATAAAAAGCGTTACTGCTAATGTTTTGATACGCAGGAATAATTACTTTGTCGAAATCAATAAGCATTACAGTAACGGTTCCAGATGCAATAATAAAAATGGAATAACTAAAAATTTCTTTTGTATTGTTAGGCAATTGAAACTTAAAAACAGGCATTTTTACATGGATTGCATAAACCATCATTGCAAGACATTGAAATCCGTAAACTGCTGAAAGTAAGTAAACAAACGTGTCTTTTTGAATCCAATTTTGACTTACCGAAAAAAGTAAAAAAAGTACAATTACCCTAGTTCCAACATCACTCAAAAAATTTCCAAAAACAGATTGAAAATGTACTTTTACCCAAGCATAAAAGATTTCAAAATAGCCCATAAAAATACCAACTATTGGAATTAACCATAAAAATGGCGCAACATTTGGATTTTCATTTAAAATAAAGAACGTAATTTGAGGATAGAAAAAATATAAAATGGCAGCTGTCGGAAGTATAATAACTATTGGAATAAAAAGCATAAAACTCAGAAACTTTTCGCGTTCTTCAACTGAATTGTATTTGGAATAAAACCGAATTAAAGTATTTTGAACACCAAATGCCATTAAAGGCATCACAATATTCGCAGCGGAAAGCACGAAAGCTACAATTCCATAATGCATTTTTCCTAAGAAAATCGTGTATAAAAACAAGGCGTTTATCGCGCCAATTCCAAAACCAAAATAGGTAATTATTGTGTTTTTTATGGATTGGTTTATTACGATTCCCATTTTATCTTTTTAACAAATTAGCAAGCTTTTCCGTTAAATTTCGTCTGGAATATTTCTGTAAACCAACTGCGTGAGATTTTAAACTTCCTTCCAAGAATTGGTTGAAATAAGTGGAAATCACATTTTTAAGTTTGTCTTTTTCGGAATAATCAACAAAGATTCCTGTATTGGTATCGGTAATAATTTCGGCAAAGTCAGAACCTTTTGGGCCAATCCCAATTATAGGTCTTTCAGAAACCATATATTCAAATAATTTTCCAGGAATGATGCTTTTGGTATCCTCAGAATTTATCTCAATCAGCAACAAAACCTGAGATTTTTTTTGATGAACAATCGCTTCATCATGAGAAACATAACCCAAATTAACAACATAATTTTGCAATTGGAATAAGGAAATCGCATCTAAAACTTCCTGGCTCACTGCGCCAATTAATTTTAATTGGAAATGAGAGGCAAATATTGGATTTTCTCTTATTAATTCTGAAATGCTTTCCCATAAAATTCTAGGATTTCTTTCGGATAAAAACGAACCAATATGAGCCAACGAAAATTTCCTGTCTAAAATTTGATTTCCAACTTTCTCAACATCATATCCATTTGTAATTACTTCAATCGGCTTTGAAGTGATTTGCTTGAATTCAGTTCTTGTGGTTGGACTTGTAACCAAAATCAAATCTGCTGAATTGAGCACTTTACGTTCTAATTCTTTATGTTTATTGGTAGCAAAATCAGATAATTTCAAAGCTTTATGATACCCAATTGTTGTCCAAGGATCTCTAAAATCAGCTACCCATTTTATGTTCAATTTTTGTTTCAATTCTAATCCAATTAAATGCAAACTATGCGGCGGTCCCGAAGTTATAATTGTGGTTATTCCATTTTCTAAAATGTACTTTTCTAAAAATTTAACCGATGGTTTCACCCATAAAACTCGTGCGTCAGGAATAAAAATATTTCCTCGAATCCAAAGTAAAAATTGTTCTAATACAGATTGTTTTAGCTTATTAGGAATAATTCCTGAACTGATTTTCTTTGTTTTATTCTTAGATAAAAAGGAAGCCCATTGATACGGTTCTATAATTTTATTTCTAATGATTATTGCTTGATTTGAAACTTCAGAAAGCAAAGCCTCATCTAAAATTGGATAAGTGGGGTTTTCAGGAATATAAACAACGGGTTGAAATCCAAAATCAGGCAAATATTTCACAAACTTTAACCAACGTTGTACTCCTGGCCCACCTGCTGGCGGCCAATAATAAGTTATGATGAGAATTTTATTTTGTTCCAATATCTATTGTTTAAAATCAATTAACTTGGAGTCATTGATAAAATAGGGAACATTTTTATACATTCCTTTAACGATAATATATAAAACTGGTAAAAATGGTATTATAGAATAATACCTCAATTTGTTGGTGAAAATATGAACACCATATAAAGTTCCAATTACTAATCCTATAAGGAACATATAAAACAAAATATTTTGAAATGTTTTTAATCTGAATAACTTTTTCATAATTAAATTTATATTTTTTTATTAATTTTTTCTAACTCTTCAATATCTAAAATATCTTTTGGACGATTTGTAGCTTTTTTTGCTTTAATAAGATTTTCGTAATCTAGAAAGAAGACTGAAATTCCACTAATTTCAGTGACATAAGCTTTATCAAGTAACTCTTGAAAATCGTGATTTTCTAGACCTTTAACAGAAGTCATGATATCTAATCGCAGATTAAAATTTAAGGAAATATCGGTCCATCCAGGAATAAATTGCATGGTCTTAATATTTTCAAAATCTCCAATTCCTGATTGTTTCAAAGCTTCACGCAAATTCTCACGATTTTCAATTGAATCTTCAATAAAGATATCAATATCACCTGTATTCCTACCGTAACCATAAATATTAACGGCAAAACCACCAATGGTCAAATATTTGACTTTGTTCAAAGAAAAATACTTCCAAATTTCAATTATTTGACTATTCATTGAATTATTTTGATGATTTTTTTGCTGTTTTCAAGAGATATGAAATTTCAATAATAGCCATCAATTTTTCAAAACGTTGTTGTGGTGACATTTTTCTAATTTCTTCTATGTATCTGGCTTCCATTAATTTTGGATGTGCATGATGTAATGTAAGTTTTTCCATTTTGAATATTAAAAATAAATTATTTACTAGTAATTGTTATATCAAATTTACAAATAAATATTATACAATAAACTTTCCTTTCTTTCTTTCCATATAAACTCCGCCAATCAATAAAAACAACATTAAAACAGAACTTATTAAAGCAATTGTACTTCCCGTTTTTACAACTTGTGGCTCAAATTTGAATTCAATACTGTGTTTTCCAGAAGGAATTTCCATTGCTCGTAGTGCATAATCTGCTCTAAAATAACTTACTTTTTTTCCGTCAATAAAAGCATTCCAACCGTCAGCATAATACATTTCTGAGAAAACTGCCAAACCTGAATTTGGGTTGTTAGAAGTATATTTCAAATGATTTGGTTTGTAACTAGTCATCGTAATTTTAGCCAAACTGTCTTTAACAAAAGTGGTGTTTTTCAATTGTGTTCCAAATTCTTTTTGGTTTACAATAGCGCCATTTTTGGTATCTAAACTGTCCAATGCTTTCATTTCTTCATCGGGTGAATTTACAAATTTCACTTTTTGAACAAACCACGCATTTCCATTGGCATTTGGATTAGAAGTCGGAAATTCTTTCCCCTCTTTATCCGTTTGAATAATGAATTTTGTATTCAACATATTCAGAACTTCGGTATTGTTTTTTGCAATTTGGTAATCAAATAATTGCTGCATTCTACGAGGTTTAACCGCACTATAACCTCCAATTGATTGATGAAAATAGGAAGTTCTTGCATTTGCCATATTTCCATCTACTTCAAAAACACGGTAGTGAGTCGTATCTCGAAGAATTTCTAAATCAGAAGCAGTGGGTTGAAATGGAACGTCAACATCACTTGGATTAACAAAATTCTTTGCATTCAAATAATTTTTATCAATAAAAAACAAGTCAGCAATCATAATAATACCAACCAAAATAATCGCTGTATTTTTAGCCAATTTGTTTTTTATGAAAAACCATAAAATTCCAAAAGCAGCCAAAACTAAAAACCCAGAACGCAATAAATCAGCAGAATACAAACTTTTTCTATCTTCCTTTAAAGCATCTACAAATTCAGGCCCGTAGTTTTGTAGAAAATAAGCATCACTTCCACCCGAGAAATTAAACTGACTTTTTATTACTAATAGAAAAGCTATTATTCCGATAAAAACGCCCCCAGAAGTATATAAACCTTTCAATTGTTGGTCTTTTTCTTCTTTAAAAAAGGATTGTAAGCCCATAATTGCAAGAACCGGAATACACAATTCTAACACCACTTGAATAGAAGAAACGGCTCTAAATTTGTTGTACATTGGAACAAAATCAATAAAGAAATCGGTCAAAATCGGGAAGTTTTTACCCCAAGAAAGCACTAAAGAAACCAAAGCTCCCGCAACAAAAACATATTTGATTTTGCGTTTATCCATAAATAAAGCCAACAAACAAAGGAAGAAAACTACGGCACCAATATATGCTGGGGCAGCAACAATAGGTTGGTCTCCCCAATAAGCAGGCATACTCGAAACGAAATCTTTCGCTTGGTCTTCTGGAACACTTTTTCCAATTAAGAATTCATACATATTCGTATTTGTTCCAATATTTTCTCCATTGGAACCACCAAAAATTCGAGGTGAAATCAAGTTGAAACTTTCCGCAATTCCGTAACTGTATTCGGTGATGTATTCGTGTGACATTGCATTATCAGAACCGCTTTTAGAACCGTCAGGGCTGTAGGTTAATTCACTTTTATTCCGAGTACTGTATTTTGCATATTCGGCTGTAGCTAATAAATTAGTAGCATTCGCACCAATTGCTAAAATTCCTGCAATTGCAAAAACTCCCAACGAATAAAATAAGGTCTTGAAATCCTTTTCTTTGATATAATTATAAACGTAATAAACCGAAATTATCAGTATTAAAAACAACAAATAATAGGTCATTTGAAAGTGATTGGCATTCAATTCTAAGGCTGCGGCAATCATTGTGAGCAAACCGCCAACAAGAAATCTACGTTGAAAAACCAATAGAACTCCTGCAACAACTAACGGCATATAGGCAATAGCGTGGGCTTTTGCATTATGACCAACTCCAAGAATAATTATCAAATAGGTCGAAAAACCAAAGGCCAATGCACCAAAAAAGGCTTTCAAAGGATCTGCTTTTAAGACTAATAATAGGATATAAAAACTTAAGAAATAAAGAAATAAGTAATCGGCTGGTCTTGGCAAAAATCGTAAAGTAGCATCTAAAGTATTGATATATTCATGCGGATATTTAGCACCTAATTGATACGTAGGCATTCCTCCAAAAGCAGAATTAGTCCAATACGGCTCAGCATTTTCAGTAGCTCGGAAGTCATTTTGTTCCTTTGCCATTCCAGTATATTGAGCAATATCAGATTGCGCAATTTTCTTGCCTTGAAGAACGGGATAAAAATATAATAGGGAAATTAAAATAAAACCAAAAACGGCAATTGCGTGAGG